>NZ_JABXXP010000012.1 GCF_013376155.1 Nguyenibacter vanlangensis | reverse complement strand
CGCCTGGCCTTCCTGGCGGCGGTGCCCTTCGTCGCCTTGGGGGTCTGGCTGCGCGGCACGCCCTCGGGCCGCCCGGCCGCGCGGACGCCGTCCCGTCCCCCCGCCGTCATGATCCTGCGCCACTGCGGGCTCTCTCTGGCCTGCGGCATGGCCTTGCGCCTGGCAGAGAATGGCGGCGTCTATCTGATGACGGTATTCGCCCTGTTCTACGGCCACGCGCGGCATATTCCCGATACCTGGCTGCTGACGGGCACCATGGCGGGGATGGCGGCCGACGGCTTGGCGATGCCCTGTTTCGGCCGGCTTGCCGACCGTATCGGCGCCTCGCGCGTCTATCTCGGCGGGGCCGTGGCGCTGGCCGTCCTGGCCGAGCCGTTCTTCATGCTGCTCGACCATGGCACCCTGTGGTCGGTCGTCCTGGCCTTCACCGGCGGCATGGCGCTGTGCCACGCGCCGATGATCGCGGTGGAACCCGCGCTTCTGGCACGTCTTTTTCCCCGCGAACTTCGCTATAGCGGCGTCGCGATGGCACATGAACTCGGTGCCGTCCTGGCGGGCGGCATTTCCCCGCTGCTCGCCGCCGGCTTATATCGCACAACGGGCGGGGCGTCGGGCGTAGCAATCTATATGACGGTGCTCGCCACTGTGTCTGCCCTGGCACTATGGCGCCCAAATGCTGCGACCAGGGTACGAGTAGGCCGATGACTGACACCCAACGCGGCTGAGACGGCGGCATAGGTGCCTGACGCCGGATATCATCTGGCTCGAATTCCCGCCCCAGGCAGGCCATGAGCAGGCGGGCCGTCGTCCCGCAGTCGTCCTATCGCCGGCTACAGCCGAGCGATACCCAGCGATCATAATCGCGCCGGGCCTGCTCCGACGACGATGAAGTCGACCATTTCGGCTTCTTCGTCCTTCATGCCCGTTCATGCGACCTGGTCCGACGCGCCCCGCAAGGCCTTAGAACCCTGTCGAGACGGTCATGAGCGCGGCGAAGGTCGGCGCGACGTAGTAGGTCGAGGTTCCGGCGGTCGGGCCGGTGCTGTAGACGCCCGAGAGGTAGTGGGCGTCATTGAGATTGACGATGTTCAGGCGGATGCTGGGCTTCTTCATGAACCCGATGTCTGGCGCACGCGCGCCGAGCATCAGGTCCACCTGCTTGTGGCCGGGAATGCGCTCGTCATTCATAAACGTGCCGTATTCCTTGTCGACATATTTCATCGAAACACTGCCGAAGAACGTGCCGTCATCGTACTGGATGCCGATCGCAGCCATCCAGCGCGGTGCCGACGTGGCGACCTTGCCCTTGGTGTTGTAGGTCACGCCACTGAGGGTGATGTTGTTGTCCGTGGTGGCGTAGAGGTATTCGCCCGAAAAATACGGCGAGAAATGATGCCACGGCGTCAGGCCGAGTTCCGCATCCACTCCGCGCGATGTCATGCCGCCGGCGTCGAGGAAGTATGGAACGGCGTTGATGTATTCGTTGATGGCGTGATGGACGAAATTGTAGTTGAACAGCGTGACCGAGCCCGTCACCCATTTGTCGTGGTAACGCGCCCCGACTTCCTCGGCGATGCTGTATTCGTCCTTCAGATGGGTGTTGGCCGCCTGGTAAAGGCTGGCGTCATAGGGGCTGTTATACTGGTTGTAGAACGCCGATCCCATCGGAACACGGAAACTCGTGGTGGTGTTGGCGAAGAGCTGGATTTCGTCATTCACCTTGTAGCTGATCGAAAAGCGCGGCAGCGGTTCGGCGGAGTTGTAGCTTGCGCCATATTGCGGGCCCGGCTGGTTCAGCGTGCCGTCACGTGCGGTCATGACTTCCTTGAAGCCGGCATCGATGATCAGTCTGTCGTTCAGAAGGTGAACCTCGTCCCCGACATAAAGCCCGACCATCTGCGTGATCGTGTGATACAGCCAGCCGTTGAGCACCGTTCCGTCCTCAAGCTTGACCAGCGGGCTGGAGACGTTTCCGGCGGCATCAAGCGCCGAGAACGGCTCGCTGACATGCATGTCGCTGTAGCCATACCACGCGCCGAACACGAGGTGATTGAAAGCCGTGTCGTAATGAGCGGCCGCGTTGATGCCGGTGTAGCTTTCACGTCCGTACCAGTCCCACTTCGCGGCGATGTTGCCATCCTGGGCGTAGTCGTTTCCTGCGAGCGATCCGTTCACGGCCTGCGTGCCGTTATAATAGGTGCCGCTCGTCGGAATCGTGTAGACGCCCAGCGGGTAGTTGCCCGATCCGTGGTAATAGTACGGTGTGACTTCGAGCGACCATTGGTTGTTCAGTTTGAAATGCGACTGACTGCTGAGGAAGTAGTCGGTCCAGTTCGTCTGGAATCCCTTGTAGTAGTTGGGATCTCCGAACTTGTAGATGCCATCGAGGTTGATCCCCCCGCCGAGGCCGTAGGTCTTCCAGTCGGACAGCGTCGGTGTGCTGTACCAGGCTGTGCTTTCGTTGTTGTAGGTGAAGGAGAGGCTGGTGCTGCTTTCCGGTGTCCAGTCCTTGACCGCCTTGAAATCCACGTGACGGCGGTTATTGCGGCCCGGCCCGCGCCATGCGCGGCTTGTGAGGTTCGAGAAGGATGCGAACATGCGGAGCCCGGTGTTGCCGATCTCCCCCGAATCATAACGCAGGAACTGGCGGTTCATCTGATGGGAGCCATAGCTGACGTCGAGCTGGCCCTGGCGCGTGTATTCCGGGTTATGCAGGCGGACGTTCATCGTTCCGCCAGCGGAATACACGGTCGGAATCTGGATATCCGGCGCGCCCTGCTGGAGCTGGACGCTTTCCATATTCTCGCTGTCGACCCACTCCGACGAGTTCGGAGTATAGTTGTCTGGGTCGTTCATCGGCGCACCTTCGAAGATGTAGCCGATTTCCTGCTGGTTCAGTCCGCGTACGCTGACGGCGGACTGATCGGTCACACCGAACGGGTCACCCATGGCGACGTTCGCGCCGGGAGAGAGCGTGACGAGGGCCAGCGTGTTCGACGCGGGCGACTGTTTCGAGATGAACTCGCGAGAGATGGTGCTGACGGAACGCGCGGCCGTTTCGGGGCGGATCAGACCACCGCCCGCGTGATGACGGCTCGCCGAAACGCTGATCGTCTCGGCCGGCCCCGTGCTGTCGAGCGCGGTGCGTCGGGGGGCAGCGCCGCGAGGCGCCGCGGCCCGGGTCGAAGCCGGACGGGTGGTTGAGGCGGAATGGCCTGCTGTCCCGGTCGTGTGGAGACCCTGCCGCCCATGCGTGGTCGTGGCCGCTTTCGCTGCCCCCCCGAGCAGGAGGATCGTCGACGAAAGAAGCAAACAGCGACGTGAGAGCGGAGATTTCGTCTGCATGTTGGGTACCTCTGCTGACGGGACCCGAAAGGGCGGGTCGGGGGCGTTCGGGTCGTTCATGGGAACAGGGCATCCGGCTGTGAGGCCGTATTTCAATCGGGAATGGCGGCGATGACGTCCACTTCGATCAGCCATTCGGGGCGGGCGAGGGCCACCACGACGAGACCCGTAAAGACCGGGAACACGCCCTTGAGATACTGGCCCATGAGATACTGGCCCAATACGCGATAGGCGGCTTCGCGGTAGTGGCTATCCGTCAGATGGTCTGCTCGGGACAGGTGTCTTTGGTGTTGAACGGGCGGATCCGCTTATGGACGGGCATGGGCGTGTTTCCTCAAACTCTTCGCGTCTGCCAAGGGGTGCCTGTCATGGATCGTCTGACAGGATTTTGGTGCGATGCAGGAATGGTCGCAATTTGATGCGTGTATTTAAAGAATGGTTCTACGGGCCTGAGCTTCGGAAAAACCTAAGAAGGGGTGTTGCTGAAAAAAAGCCGTTCAGGTCGAACGGCGTGCCCAGGTCCAGTAGAGCAGTCCGGGGACGAAAATTCCGATGATCCATGACAGGTCGATCCCCCCCAACGACTCTGCGATACTGCCGACATACAGCCCGGTCGACAGGAACGGGATCTGCACGATCACGCCGATCGCGTAACAGACGAGAGCCGGGCGGTTGGCGTGGCCATACACTCCGCCATCGCCGCGAAACAGGGATGGAATGTCGTAATTGCCGTGGCGCACGAGGTAGTAGTCGGCGAGGTTGATCGCGGTCCAGGGCGAGAGGACCGCCAGCAGAAGAGCAATGACGTTGTCGAGGATTTCCAGCGCGCTGCCGCGGAGATTGATGGTGATGATGGCGCCGGCCAGAAGCAGGATGGCGGCGGCGATCGCGCGGGATCGGCTCGTTGGGTTCCAGTCCGGGCGAAAGGTCTGAAGAAACGTCAGGGACGACAGCGCCGCGCAGTAGATCTGCATCGTGCAACTGACCAGCGTGGAGATGATCATCACCGCGAACAGCAGGATCGGCAGAATTGGGGAATAGGTACGCACGGCGTCGTACATGTTGCCGGAAAAGCCCGTGCTGCCGAGATAGGCGCCGATGAATGTCGGGAAGGCCGTTCCCACGATGCTGCCCGTAAGGCAGACGAGAAATGCCGTGCGCTCTCCGGTGCGGGAGGGAAGGTAACGTGTATAGTCCGAGACATAGGGCGCATAGGCGATCTGCCACAGCACGCCGAGCGAGAGCGCCGCCAGGAACTGGTGCGCCGTCGGCGTGGCCCAGATCGGGAGCGCGAGCTGTCCGTGAGAGGCGCCGAAATAGGCGAGGGCCAGCAGAACGGATGTCAGGGCGGCAACGGGGATGAAGCCCGAGATGAACCGTTCGATGACGTCATGACCGATGGCACAGAGCGTGGCGACCACGATCACCGCGCCCCAGATGGGGATCTGGCCATAACCGGGACCGAAGACCTGAGCGGACTGCTCGCGGCCGATCGCAAAGAACGTCGCGGTAAAGCCGACATACATCAGGATGATGATCGCGATGATCAGGAGGCTGCCGGTCGAGCCGAACTGCCCGCGCGTCTGCTGCATCTGCGGGATGCCGAGATGCGGCCCCTGCGCTGCATGCAGGGCCATGAACACCCCGCCCAGGAGGTTGCCACACAGAATGGCGACGAGTGACCATCCAAGAGCAAGGTGGCAGATGCCGGGGTAAAGCATCCCGGTCATGATGGCCATGATGTTCTGGTTCGCGCCGATCCAGACCATCAGCAGCGACCAGGCGTTTCCGTGGCGGCGCTCTTCGGGAATCGGGAAAATGGTTTCGTTTTCGATGGCGAACGGAGAGGCTTCTGCCGCGTGGGCGCTCTTGTCTGCGAACTGCGTCATGACGCGGATATGTCCTTTCCGTTCCGGTTCGTTCGAACGTGCCTATCGTTCCGAAATTGTACCGACGTTACGGTGACCGGTCGCAACTGTCTTGAGCGCCCGCTGTGCCGGCCCTGGAATATGCCGGCTCAGGAAACCGCCGGATCGATGATGTCGAGAAAGCGGGAGACGACGTCCTGGCCGCCCGATCCGCGCTTGGGTTCCGCGCCGCACATCATGGCGATGGCGAGGCCCGTGAGGGAGGATGCAGGCGTGTGACGGCTGTTCGGACTGGAGTCTGACCGGGCACAGAGGTCCATGACCAGCGTCGGGCAGCAGAACAGGCCGGAGCGGATGGTTTCGCGCCAGTTGTCGGGGAGCGCGTTGCGTTCGGACAGGGCTGTAAGCAGCGGTTTCCACAGAAGGCGGGCCTTGTCTGTCAGGAAGGTCTGTCGCAGCGGTGTGAGAGACCAGTTGCGCGTTACGAACGCCGTGCCGTCGCGAAGCGTGATCTCCGGGATGCCGCGGAGTTCAGAGGAATGGTACAGCCAGTCGGGATGGGCGAAGATGTTGTGAAACGTGGCCTTGATCTCGGCGAGAAGAGCCGGGATGTTGCGACCTGCGAAGGCCGGGTCGAAAAAGGTCAGCCCTCCGGGTTCGGCGTTGTGTTCGTCTTGGGGAGCGAACCAGACATTGGCGTTATGCGCATCGCCGTGAGCAATCACGCCTCCGGACGCGGCAAGTGTCGCGGGTTCGAGGCGTGTCAGGGCGTTCTCGAAGCAACTCTGTAGCGTACGGTCGTAGGCAACGCCGTCGATCACCCAGCGCAGATGGCGCAGTTCGGCACCGCTGACGCTGAGGCCGGGAAAGGCGAATATCCGGTCGTGGGCGAAGAACGTGGCTGCGCGGCCGCCCAGCGTGTCCGGCGGGGTGCCGGGCGTCGTCAGGCGGTGGTGAAAGAGTTGGTGGATCGGCTCACCGGCGCTCTCGGCTGCGGTGATCGGGTGCCATGTTCGCAGATAGATCTCCGCGCTCGACCGGTCGAGTTTGCGTTGCGCTTCGATCAGGGCGGGGCCATCGGCCCCTGGCAGCGGCCGTCCGTGATCGACGGCGCGGGCGGCGTCTGCGAGTTTGGGGATGGTTCGCAGGGGATAGAGCAGGATCTGCCGCCCTATTCGGCGAGAGACATAGGTGGGCATATCGACGGGAAAACCTGCCGCGAGCAGGATTTCGCCGCGATAGAATTCCTGAAGGACGGACTCCTCGTTTTCCTCATGATGGAACTTGAAGAAGAAGCGTACCCCATCCTCTCTCGTCAGGAAGCCGTTGACCGAGTTCAGGCTGTAATCGTCCGCTCCAAGCGTAACCTCCCGGACCGGAAAGCCGAATTCCTCCGCGATCATGCGCGCCAGCAGCGACTTCGCGAGGTCGGGCTGGCCACGGCGGGCTGCGGCGAGAATACCGGCGGCACTGACGGAGGGATCGGTCATCGCGGTTCGACCTTCGGCATGGGGCGTGCGGCGGAGACGGCGCGAGCGTGGCCGGAGAAGTTCTCATAGCGCGCAAAGCGTTCCGCGTGCCGCGCGGCTTCGGGATAGGCTTCCGGCGAGACACGGGCGAAGGACATGCGCTTCATGAAGTCATGCACCGACAGCGGAGAATGTGTCCGTGCGGCGCGGTTGGTCGGCAGGACGGCATTCGGGCCGAGGACGTAGTTGCACAACGTCACCGGGGAAGCCGTGCCGAGCAGGACTTCACCGGCATTGCGGATGCGTCCCAGATCGGCCATCGGATCTGTGGTCAGGATTTCCAGATGCTCGGGTGCATAGGCGTTGGTGAAAGCGACCGCGGCCTGAAAATCCTTCGTCAGGATGACGCCCCCATGTTTCCCGCCCAGAACCGCCTGGGAGAAGCCGGCGCGCTTTTCGTCCATCTCGGCCCAGTGCGCGGGGAGTGCGGCGATTACGCCTTCGGCGACGCGGCGGCTGCTGGTGACGAGCCACGCCGAGGAATCCGGCCCGTGTTCCGATTCGATGATCAGGTCGAGCGCGGCAAGAACGGGATCGACGCTGTCGTCGGTGAGGATGATGCTTTCGCTCGGTCCCGCCGGGATGCCGGGATCGATCCAGTCGGACAGCAGGCGTTTGGCCGCGACGACATATGGGCTGCCGGGCCCGACGATCTTGGCGCAGGCGGGGACGGTCTCGGTTCCGAACGCAACGGCGGCAACTGCCTGTGCGCCACCGCATTTGTAGACGTCCTCGACGCCGATCAGCCGGGCCGCCACGAGCGTTCCCGCGTCCACTGTTCCATCGGGAGACGGAGGGGTCACGATGACCAGGCGCGGCACGCCCGCGACCTTGCCCGGGATGGTCGTCATGTTCACGACGCTCGGAAAACAGCCCTTGCCGCGGGGGACGTAGCAGGCGACGGAATCGATCGGGACGTTTCGGTCTCCGGCCCAGATGCCGGGGCGGACCTCGATCATCCAGTTGTCTTGCGGCTTCTGGGCTTCGTGGAAGCGACGGATATTGTCGATTCCGTATTTGATGGCTTCGAGCACATCTGGCTCGATGCTGGTGAAGGCGGCGTCGAACTCCTCCGGTGTGGCTTTGATGCTCATCTGGGGGTCGGTGACCTGGTCGAAGGCCTGCGCGAAATGGCGCAGCGCTGCGTCGCCCTCGGTTCGCACGCGTTCGATGATGGGCGTGACGCGCTCCAGAAAGACCGACAGGTCGCTCTCGGTCCGTTGCAGGAGCGCTTCGGGTATGGTGGTTGCCTGAGTGAGATCGTGAAACGTGACGTGATCTGACATGAAGAACAGTCCTGAAGAGGGAAGGTGAGAGAAATCAGAGGGCGGCGAGAGTTCCGCCGTCCACGTAGAGCACCTGCCCGGTGATGTAGGCCGAGGCCGGGGAGCAGAGGAACTGAAGCGGCCCGATGAGATCGTCGGGCAATCCGAACCGACCGAGCGGAATTTGCGCGAGCATCCGCGCCTGCCAGTCTGCATCGGCGAAGAACGGGGCGGTCATGTCGGTGTGGAAATAGCCCGGTGCAAGCGCGTTGACCCGGATCCCGCGCGGTGCCCATTCGACCGCCAGACTGCGTGTCATGCCAAGGATGCCGGATTTCGAGGCGCTGTAGGGCACGGCTTTTGCCACGCCGGCCGCCGACGTCAGGGAGGCGAGATTGATGATGCTGCCTCCGGCCGTCATGAGGCGTGCAGCGTGCTGGGCGACGAAGAACGGACCCTTGAGGTTGGTATCGAGCAGCCGGTTCCACAGGGATTCGTCCACCTCGTCGCTGGCGCGAAGGCTTTCGTCACCGGCGTTGTTGACGAGAATGTCCAACCGTGGGCTGGTGCGGGCGATGTCCATGAATGCCGAACGGATCGCGTCCGGGGACCCGACATCCATGATCGCGGGGTGAAGGCTCAGGCCGGTTTTTGCCGCGTCCGCGCACGCGCGCTCGAGGGTTGCGGCCGTGCGGCCCGCGATCCAGACCTCTGCGCCGCACTGTGCCAGATGGAGCGCCATCGCATATCCCAATCCCCTGCCTCCGCCTGTGACGAGGGCGGTCTTCCCGGCCAGGGAGAAGAAGTCGGGCGTGGTTACCATGCGTCGCTCATGCCGTTGGGGGTGATCAGGGTTTTCAGCCGGACTTCCATGCCTGCGAGCAGGGCGTCGTAGCGCTGCGGGAGGTCCTGGAGCGGGGTCGGACTGCTGATCAGCGCGTCGAGTTTCGGGGCGATGGAGGGCAGGAATGCGATGGCCTGCGGCATTTCGTTCGCGAAGGCGCTGACGCCGAAGAGTTCGGTCTCATTTTCGACGACGCGGTTGAAGTCGATTTTCGGCTTCTGGTGAAACAGCCCCGCGAGGACAAGCCGACCGCCAGGCGCGATGCGTTCGCAGGCCAGTTCTATGACCGGCGCCGCGCCCGTCGCATCCAGAATGAAGCGCGTGTTCCAGCTTTCGGTATCGGGCGAGAGGGGGTGGGTGCCGAGATGGGCTTCGAGCAGGGCCTGCCGCGCCGCGTTGCGTTCGAGAAGCGAGACCTCATGTCCGCGTTCGCGCAGGATGAGCGCTGCGAGGCCACCGATCGTGCCTCCGCCGCAGACGACGACACGTGCGCCCGGGGTGGGGGCAAGGCGGTGGACGGCGTGAAGCGCGACGGAGAGTGGCTCGACCAGAGCGCCGTGCCGGAGCGGCATGTCGGGTGGCAGGGGAAGAAGTTGCGTCGCGGGAAGGACGGCTTCCTGCGCGAAACCGCCGTCGCAGACTTCGCCGACGAAACCGAGCTTGCGGCACAGGTTCGGTTGTCCGGAGTGGCAGGATGCGCAGCTTCCACATCCGACCCGCGAGTCGGCGACGACGTGATCTCCGGGCGCCAGGCCCGCGCAATCGCCGCAGGTTTCCGTAACGATGCCGGCAAATTCGTGCCCCGGCGTGACGGGGCAGCGTGAGAGCCATCGGCCTGTCCGGAAATTGTGCAGGTCCGATCCGCAGATTCCGGCGGCTTCGATCCTGACGCGGACAAACCCCTCTTGCAGACCGGAAGGGGGGACGATCGGCATGACGCGGATGTCACCGATTCCGTAGAAACGTGCAGCGAGCATGGGATCTGCCCTCCGTTTCAAGATGAGACCGCGTGTCGGCTCGGCGTCCGGTATAGATATGATGGAAGTGGAATGAAAACCCTGTCCGGGCGCTTTTCAGCATAGATTTTTCCGGGTCATGGCTTCAGGAAATATGCAGCAGAAATCCATTACAAATGTGGAAGATGTTATGATCTACTGATGCGCCGTCATCGGCGAACGGAAGAGGACACGGCATGGGGGATGCGGTGAGCACACTGGAATCCGAGACGATCTATCCCGTCCCCGCCGCGCGGCGATATAGGACGGCCCGGGACCTGTTTACGGTATGGTTCGGGCCAAATCTGATGATGCTGACGGTGGTGACCGGTGCACTCTCGACGACGGTCTTCGGTCTCTCCCTCGTCCCGGCGGTGGTCGGCGACGATGCTTGAAGGGCGCGTGGTGTATGACGGTCGTAGATGATGGTGCGTTCTCGGGCTTTGCGGAGCGGGCGCGTCAGAGGCTGCCGCGCCTTTTTGCGGATTATGTGGACGGCGGCGCGCATGGCGAGCGAACCATGGTCCGCAATCGTGCGGCGTTCGGAAAATGGGGCGTGGTGCCGCGGGGGCTACGGGATGTGTCACGCATCGAAACCGGCGTGCGATGTTTTGGACAGGACTGGGCGGCGCCGATCATGCTGGCGCCGGTCGGCTTTGCGGGAATGCTCCATTCGGACCGCGAAACCGGAGCCGCGCGCGCGGCAAAACGTTCGGGCGCCGGGTTTGCCGTCTCGACGTTTTCGATTGACGCGATGGAAGATGTCGCGGCCGTCGGGGGGAAACCTTTCGCGCAGATCTATGTCTTCCGTGATCGCGATCTGACGCGTGACATGCTTGCCCGTGCCGCGTCCTGTGGGATCGAGGGGATCATCGTTACGATCGACACGGCCATTACGCCTGTTCGCGAACGTGATGTCCGCAATGGATTTCGCCATCTGGCGCGCCCCAGCGTCCGGCAGATGATCGGGCTTGCCGGGCGTCCGCGATGGTCGGCGGGTATGCTGAAGCACGGAATGCCGCTGATCGGAAATCTCAGACCCTATACGACCGTGCGTGGTGTGATGGGGCAGGCGCGGGAGATGGCTGCCCAGATTGATCCGACCCTCGATCAGGTCGGGCTGGAATGGCTGCGCTCCGAGTGGAAAGGGCAGTTGATCGTCAAGGGCGTGATGCACCCGGATGATGCGCGTCTGTCGCTGGACGCCGGTGCCGATGGGCTGATCGTGTCCAATCACGGCGGACGGCAGATGGACCCGTCGCCCGCCGCGATCGAGGTTCTGCCCCGGATCGCCGAAGTCGTTGGAGGAAGAACCGATATCGTCATCGATAGTGGAATCCGGCGCGGTGGCGATGTGGTGACGGCGCTGGCGCTCGGTGCGACGGCCGTATCCGTCGGGCGTCCGTGGGCGTGGGCGCTGGCGGCCGATGGTGAACGCGGGGTCGTGTCGGCGATCGAGGCCCTGACGCAGGAAGTGCGGGATGTGCTCGGCCTTGCCGGGCTTCGGGATATTGCATCCCTGCGCGCGGCTGGTCCCTGCGCCTTGTGGCGCATGTGACAAGCCGGGCGTGTGCCGTATGCGGGCGCGAGCAATGTGAAGCAGGTCTGGCTGGAGACCGGCGGCAAGAGCCTGTGCCTCGTCTTCCCGGACGCCGATCTGGACGCGGCAGCCAGGCAGCGGCGCTGGCGAACGGATGTACGGTCAGCTTCCTGGCTGAGCATCTCGTCCCGGCCTGCGGGTTGCTTCGTGAGGGCTTCGCACAAGGGGCCGGTGGGCCGTCCATTCATCCCGGATCGGGATAGATCATAGCCTTTTTGCCTGGCTAATTTTGAAGCCGGAACCCGCGCATATCCACTCCAACGAGGCTGCAAGAGCGGCGATTGGCGCCACTTCGAAGCTGTCATCGGAATTGGAGGGGGCATTTCATGTCCAAGCTCGACGGTAAGATCGCAATCGTCACCGGCGCCTCGAAGGGCATCGGCGCCGCTACGGCCAAGGCACTGGCCGCGCAGGGAGCCTGTGTCGTCGTCAACTATGCATCGAGCAAGTCCGATGCAGACGCGGTCGTCGCAGCCATAACCGGAGCGGGCGGCCGCGCCGTTGCCGTTCAGGGCGACGTGTCGAAAGCGAACGAGGCGCAGGGCATCGTTGATGCCGCCATCAACGCCTATGGCCGGCTCGACATCCTCGTCAACAATTCGGGCGTCTATGCCTTCGGGCCGCTCGAAACGGTCAACGAGGCTGACTTCCATCGGATGTTCAATATCAACGTCCTCGGTTTGCTGCTGGTGACCCGGGCGGCCGCCGCGCATATGGGTGAAGGCGCGAGCATCATCAATATCGGCTCGGGCGTGACCGCGATCACGCCGCCTGCGACGTCGATCTACACGGCCAGCAAGGGCGCCGTGGACGCCATCACCGGAGTGTTGGCCAAGGAACTCGGCCCGCGGAAGATCCGGGTCAATTCGGTGAACCCCAGCCTCACCGAGACGCAGGGCACGCACAGCGCGGGCATGCTTGCGACCGATTTCGAGGCCGGCATCATCGCTCAGACGCCGCTCGGCCGTCTCGGCCAGCCGCAGGATATCGCCGATGTCGTCGCCTTCGTCGCCTCGGACGATGCGCGCTGGCTCACCGGCGAGCGGATTATCGCAGGGGGCGGTCTGCGCTGAGCGCGACGCCGCAAACGTCTTTCTATCTCGAAGTGAGAACATCATGACTTATTCGCATGACACCGCCCCGACCCAGTATGTCGAGGCCAATGGCATCCGCTTCGCGTACCGCCGCTTCGGCAAGGCGGGCGGCGTGCCGATCGTGTTCAACCAGCATTTCGTTGGCACAATGGACCATTGGGATCCTGCCGTGACCGACGGCCTGGCCGAGACCCGCGAGGTGATCCTGTTCAACAACGCCGGCGTTTCCAGCTCGTCCGGCGAAACGCCGAGCAACTTCCAGGACATGGGCGCCAATGCGATCGCCTTCATCCGCGCGCTCGGTCTCGAACAGGTCGACGTGCTCGGCATCTCGATCGGCGGTTTCGTCGCGCAGGAGATCGCCCTGCAGGGTGGCGACCTGGTCCGCAAGATCATCCTTGTCGGCACTGGCCACCGCGGCCAGGATATGACGGCCAGTCGTTCGAACGAGATCTTCTCGCAGAGCTACGATCCGCCCGAGCATCTCTGGCTGGCAGTGCACTTCAAGCCGACCGCGCGCAGCCAGAAGGCCGGTCTCGCCTTCCTCGAGCGGAAACTTCGCCGCCAGGATCGCGATCCCGACACGACCGAGCAGACCATGAACGCGCAGGTTGAGGCGATCGGCAAGTGGATCGCGCCGGAGAAGGACGTCCTCGCCTATCTGCATTCGATCGAGCAGCCGACGCTGATCGCGCAGGGAAGCGACGACGTGATCATCCCGACCATTCACTCGCTGACGCTGCAGCACGAACTGCCGAACGCGCAGCTCATCGTCTACCCGGACTCGGGTCATGGCTCGATCTACCAGTACCCCGAGCTGTTCGTGACCCACGCGACGCTCTTCCTCGACGCCTAAGCCCGTCATCCAGCCGCTCCCGATCGTCGTGGCGGCCGGGGGCGCTACTCCAAAGGAGACCGATCATGCTCGCCAGCAACGGTAAGACCATTGCGCTCGCCGAAGCCGGCGCGCAGGTCCTCGTCCACTACGGCACGTCGATTGACGACGCGCGCAGCGTCGTCGAACGGATCCGCGCGAAGGGCGGCAAGGCGGAAGCCGTCGGCGCCGCTCTTGCCGATTCGGAAGGGCCGGCCAATGTCATGGTTCATGGCCGCTTTTCCGGCACCGGCCGTCCGTCGGCCTGGATTGCGGTCGACATTCTGCGGATCGAAAACGGCCAACGCGCCGAGCACTGGGACGTGTTGCAGGACGAGGCGACCAGCGCCAATTCCGTTAGCGGCCTGCCGATGTTCGGCACCGCCTTTCCCGGCTGATTAGAGGAGGCTTTCCCATGCCCGACCGCGTCGTGAAAATTCCCGGCCCCGACCACCCCATCACCATCGAACCCAATGCGCACCGTGTCGTCGTGAGGCTGGGCGGCAAGGTGATCGCCGATACCACGCGCGCGCTTACGCTGCGCGAGGCGAACTATCCCGCAGTGCATTACATCCCGCGCGGCGACGTCGACATGGCAGCGCTAAAGCGGACTGAACACAGCACCTACTGCCCGTTCAAGGGAGATGCTTCCTATTTCAGCATTCCCAGCGGCGGCGAACGATCCGCAAACGCGATCTGGACCTATGAGGCGCCCTATGACGCTGTTGCCCAGATCAAGGCTTACCTTGCCTTCTACCCCGATCGCGTCGACGCGCTCGAAGAGCTGTAGACGTCGGTCGACGGGGCGCAACCCGGTAGGTGCCGGAAACATGTCGCTCTACGTGGGCGGCAAGCATGCAGTGGAGTCGCCTCGGAAAAGGCGAGCTACATCACCGGCCGGATCATGCGCGTAAACGGAGGAAGAACGGCCAGGTGATGCCGGTTGATGCCGGGGCCAACCTGACATCGCCACTGATGTCATCATCCAAGCGGCTGATCGTCGGCGTTTCATGTTCCGAGCTACGTCGAGATGGGAGTGTCTCGCCTCTCGTTCAGTTTGGCCGCGAGGAAGTCGATGAAGGCTCGTGCCGCGAAGCGGGTGGCTTTTCCGAGCGGGAAGTAGGCATGGACTTTGATCGGCACCGTCTCCCACTCGGTCAGCAGGCGGATCAGTCTTCCATCGCCAAGCTCGCTTCGACAGGACCAGTAACCGATCGATGCGATGCCCATGCCAGCGGCTGCGGCAGCCACCGTGCCCTCATTGTCGCTGAAGAGGGCGGTCGGCTTCGCGACTACCGCCTCTTCCGATCGGCCGTCCCTTACGAATGTCCATGCCGTGCCGACGCTTCCGGCAGGACCTTGGACGATCCTGTGATTGCGAAGCTCCGCGGGGCTTTGGGGATGGCCAGACCGCTCGAGATACGACGGAGCGGCGACGATGATGCGGGGATATGTCGTGAGCAGGCGCGCGGTGGCGCTGGAATCCGGCAGGTTTCCTATCCGAATCGCTACGTCAACCGCCTCGCGGACCAGATCCTGGTGCTGATCGCCCATGATGATCTGAAGTTCGAGCTTCGGGTGCTGCTCGGCGAAATCCGGGATGCGTGGAATGATCTCTCGGGCGCCGGCGCTCGTCGGCATTCCCACCCTCAACGTCCCCCGAAGCTCGCCCTGCCGCACGCTCTGCTCGGCTTCGTCCAGTTGATCCAGAATCGGCTCGATCCTTGCGAGATACTCGGCGCCGGCTTCCGTGGCGATAACGGCTCGGGTGGTGCGCGCCAGCAGCGGCACGCCAAGTTCCGCCTCGAGTTCCGCTACCGCCCGTGACGCCTGGGACTGCGAAATCGAAAGTTCGCGTGCGGCGCCGGAGAAGCTGTTCAGCCGCGCAACTCGGGAGAATATCTTGAGTTGCGCGACGTCCAATCGAGAACTCCGATCCCCTTCCGACATTCGGTCCGCGAGACTATCTCGCTCGCGAACATGCCGCTCCCATCAATCCCGATCCTGCATAGATCATAACCATATAGCGTGGCTAGAGCATCATCCGACCGGATGGACTCATTCGGTCGGATAAAGATGCTCGATAAAACAATGGGCTAGAGCCATATCCGTGAACCGGTGTGAACGGATATGGCTCTAGTGATGTCCTGCATGCCACCGCTGTGCGCCGCATCTATGCCGTGGTCGGCGACAGCCTCGATGGAGGCGGGCGATTGCTGTTTGCGACCGAGTCACCCGCGATGGGTCGAAGACGGTGTGAGGCAATTCGCCTACAATGTTCCAGAAGCCAATCCGTACAACAGGCCGAGCCCCGAGCACAGTGCCAGGACCGGCAAGATCCCGATCTTCAACCGGAAGAGCGCGACCATGGCGATCGCGGTCAGCGCCAGTGACGGGAGGTTGACGGACGCGAACACGGGCACGTCCAGCGTCATCCCGAGCGCATGCGTCCGGTGCAGCGTGCGGAACAGAACGTGCAGGGCAAACCAGACCGCCAGGTTCAGGATCACCCCCACCACGGCGGCGGTGATGGTCGCGAGCGCCGCCGACAGCGCCTTGTTGCCCCGCAGCGCCTCGATGTAGGGTGCCCCGAGAAAAATCCATAGAAAGCACGGTGTAAAGGTCACCCAGGTTGTCAGCAGGCCGCCCAGCGTGCCGGCAACCAGCGGATTGAGACCGCCTGGCGCCCGAAAGGCGCCCATGAAGCCGACGAACTGCGTGACCATGATGAGCGGGCCAGGTGTCGTCTCGGCCATCCCAAGCCCGTCGAGCATCTCGCCGGGCTTCAGCCAGCCGTATGTGTCGACCGCCTGCTGCGCGACATAGGCGAGAACGGCGTACGCCCCGCCGAATGTGACGACCGCCATCTTGGAGAAGAAGACCGCGATGGTGGCGAAGACATTGGCCGGTCCCAGAAGGACAAGCAGGCTGAGGACCGGCGCCAACCAGAGCAGGGCGAGCGTTGCGCCGACCGTCAGCGCCCAGCGGATGTCCGGCCGGGCATGGGCGGGGATTTCTTCGCCAAGCAGGCTGTCGGCATCCGAGACCGGATGACCGGAACCGGCCTTGTTGTGCCCGCCGCCGGCCAGGAAGGGGGCCAGTCCTGCCCGGCCACCCAGAAACCCGACGAGCGCCGCGCCCAGAATGATCAGCGGAAACGCGATATGGAAGAAGAACATCGCCACGAACGCCGCCGCGGCAAACCCGACCATCATGTCGTTTCGGAGTGCCCGCCTGCCGACGCGCATGACCGCTTCGAGCACGATGGCAAGAACGGCGGCCTTGAGCCCGAAGAACAATGCCTGCACCGCACCGACATGGCCGAAGATCGCGTAGATCCAGCTCAGGACCATGATGGCGACGGCGCCCGGCAGGACGAACAGGGCGCCGGCCACCAGCCCGCCTCGGGTCCGGTGCATCAGCCAGCCGATATAGATGGCGAGTTGCTGCGCCTCCGGGCCGGGCAACAGCATGCAGTAATTCAGCGCGTGCAGAAATCGGGCCTCGCCGATCCAACGCTTCTCCTCGACGATGATGCGGTGCATGACCGCGATCTGGCCGGCGGGACCGCCGAAGCTCAGGGCGGCGACCCGCGTCCAGACGCGAACCGCTTCACCGAACGGCACGCCGTGGGGCGGGGGCGCCGGCTGTGCCATCGTCATGTCGCGGCTCTTCTGGCTGTCCATGGGCCGGGTTCCTGCTGGTCACGTCTGCCGTGCACGGAAATATGTATATAGATTGTCGAAAATCGTGGCCCCCAGTGCGATCCGCTGATCGTCGTCCCGGTTGGCCATGGCGATGCCGGAGATGAGACGGGCGATGCCGGGCGCCTCCTCGCGGCCGAACTTGTTGTCCTTGAGGTCGATGTCGTGGACGATCTCGCCGATCGCCCGGAGCGCCGGATCGGCGAGTCCGGCACGCGCCGACAACACCTCGAAGCTGCACTGATCGCCTTCGTGGGTGAATTCGCCCTCGAACATGTCGAAACGCAGTTCGCCTTTCCTCGGTGCGTCGCCCTTGCCCGCCACGAAACGGATGCGCGCCTCGGGATCGATGAAACGGCGGATCAACCAGGCACAGGCGATGCGATCGACATGCACATCCCGGCGTGTCACCCAGACATGCCCCTGAAGCGTCCGTGTAGTCGTTCGTGCCGCCTTTGACGTGCCGGCCGCCGTATCGTCCGCCGCCTGGGCCTCCAACCCGTCCAGAACGACCTCCAGCGGTTCGCGGCCGCCGGCCCCGAAGAAATCGATGCGCGCGACCGCCGCGACGCGTTTGCGCAGCCGGCGGAGCTGGGTGCGGATGTCCGCCCGCTTGTCCTCGGAGCAGTCGGCAGCAAGTGCGCGGCCGAGGTCCCGCGCTTCGTCAGCGATCGCGTCATAATCGGCGTTACGCGCGGTATCGAACAGGGCGCGCACCTGGGCGTCGGACAGGCCGTCGAGCAGCCGTGCTTCGCACATTATCGCCTCCCCGCCGCCTTCGACGATTTCCTTCAGGAGCCATTCCAGGTCTTCCTGCGTTTCGGCTCCCGCCGGCAGCGCATAGACCGTGCTCTTCACCGCGACCGCGCCGATGCCCTGCAGCCGCCGCCAGATCTTCACCCGGAAATAGGCCGGCTTCGGCGGCAATTGATGGATCAGGAGCAGCCAGGGCTGTCCGGTTCGGGAGGACTCCGCGCTCATGGGGTTTATTTTAGGAGCGCCCCTTGCGGGGTGCAACCGATGTATCATTTTCCGTTTCTGGTGTTGCGGAAACATGATGCGGCCCCCGACCGGGAGGCGGCGTTCCCGTTCATCCCGCCACAACAGGTGCGACCCCTTGGATATTGCGGCGGTCGAATTCGGGCGTGTCGGAGCGCGATCAAGGAGAAGAAAAATGCGGAGACGATTTCTGACCGGTGCGGCGCTCATGGCGATGCTGTGGGCCGCCCCGGCCTCTGCCGTGCCCGGTCCTGCGCCCGGTCCCGTGCCTGCTCCTTGGGCGGCCGTAGGCGAGACCCTTGGTAAAGCCGGCACGGAACTGCCTGGCGGCGTCTATCGCGTGGCCCTGCCGCGTTCGGACCTCAAGGTCACGCTCGACGGTATTGCGATCAAGCCGGCGCTGGCGCTTGGCTCCTGGCTGGCCTTTCTGCCGAAAGGGAGGGATGCCATGGCGATGGGCGATCTGGTGCTGACCCAGGATGAGGTCGAGCCGGTGATGAAGCGGCTGGTCGAGGGCGGCTTCGAGATTACCGCCCTGCACAACCATCTGCTGCGTGCCGAACCGATGACGATGTACATGCACGTCGACGGGCACGGGGATCCGGTGAAGCTGGCCCAGACCCTGCACGCGGCGCTGCTGCTGACCGGGACGCCGCTGGGTGCTCCGGCGAATGCGCCGCCCCCGAAGCCGCTCGATCTCGACACCGCGATGCTGGATCGGGTTCTCGGGCAGGCCGGCAAGGCCAGTGGCGGGGTCTATCAGGTGACCATCCCGCGCGCCGAAACGCTGACGAGCGACATGACGGCGCTGCCGGTCGCCATGGGAACGGGCATCGCGATCAATTTCCAGCCGACAGGCGGCGGCAAGGCCGCGATCGCCGGCGATTTCGTGCTGATCGCATCCGAGGTCAATCCGGTGCTCCGCACGTTGCGGGAGCATGGCATCGCGGTCACGGCGCTGCATAATCACATGCTGAACGATCAGCCCCGCCTGTTCTTCATGCATTTCTGGGCGAACGACGATGCGGGCCGGCTGGCGCGGGGCCTGAAGGCGGCGCTGGACCAGATGAACCTGAAGAAAGGATAGGACCGCCGCTATCGCGTGCCGTTCTCCTTGGTGAGGCGTGTCCATGAAACTCGACGCCGTCATCCAGGATCGCCAGGCGCTGCTCTCCATGGAGCGTTATGTCGGCCTGGGCACGAAGACGTATAGTCCGCTGGCGGCGCGAACCGAGGCAGGGCCTGCCTACCAGCCGGAAAGCGGGGTGGCATCGTTCGATCTCGTCACCGTCACGGTGCCCCGGGAGCGGGTCTCCGTGTTCCAGGCGGCTCCTGCCGGATATCTGGCCGAATACTATCTGCGGCCGGACGGCATCCGGTTTGCGATCCATCCCGCGACCTGGGCTATGGAGGGGATCGCGCACCTGGAAGATCTTCGTGCCCTGCCGCGCGGCGCGCCGATCCGGGTCGCGCCCACGGCGTCGACCCGCACTGTGCTGACAGTCGGTCCGGAAATGGCGCCGCATTTCCTCAAGCTCCATTATCCGGTGCGGATCTCCCGCTTCAATCGCGGGCTGCTGCGGCGCAACGTCCAGAACAGCGTCGCCATCACGGCGGAGATGGCGCAGGTGCAGTCGGAGCGGTTTGCCTATCTGCCGGAGACGCTGGGCTTCGCTTTCGGCACCGACGAGAGGGCCTGGGGTTTCCTGGTGCGGGAGGTCATTGCCCGGCCGCCCATCGCCGGCCGCTTTCTGATTCCGTGCTTTGCGCTCTATGGGCGGGATATCCGTGCCCCGGACGATCCGCCGCTGCTGGTGCAGATGATCGCGCGGCTGCGCGTCGATCCGGCCGCGTTCGTGGTCAACGAGATCATCGTTCCCGTCATCGCGTTCTGGTGCTGGGGCGCACGTCGTGGCCTGCTGCTGGAATCCCATGCCCAGAATACGCTGATCGAGATCGACCGGGACTTCAGGCCAAGGCGGATCGTGTTTCGCGATTTCGACATCTGGATCGATACGGAAACACGGCGGCGCTGCGATCTCGGCCTGCCGTTCCCCGGGGCGGGGCTTGTGCCGGACGCCGGCCAGTCGATGGAACAATATTACAGCATCGTCTATGACCGCTTTATCGGCCACAATTTCTTCGACTATCTGCTCGATCTGTTGCGACGCTTTTATGATGTGGAAGAAGAGGTCGTTCGACAACGGGCGCGGGCTGCCTTCCACCAATTCTTTCCCGAAGCGCAGCATTTCTTTCCGAAGGACACGGTATTCTATTTCTCGAAGGACGCGCCGCCCGGTCACGCGTTCATGATCGAGGACCTGCGACAGCCTCCGGAATGGCGGTAGCGATCAATCCGTCTCGATTCCTGCATTTCTCTCCGATTTGCACGTCAATGCCGATGATGCGGATCCGGTTGCGCATTGGCGTGCGCGGCGTAAAAATATTGCAGATATCGTGGGAAATGAGGAGTGGCGGTATGGTGGAGAGTGCGACCGGGGATGGGGCCCAGGGCGGTGCCGGGCGGGTGGTCATGATTTCGGGGGCCAATCGCGGGATCGGGTTGGTGCTGGCCGAGGAATTGCGCGGACAAGGGTGGGTGGTCAGCGCGGGGGTGCGGGATCCGGCCGCGTTCTCGCTGGGGGCGCCGCATCTGGTGCACGGGTTCGATGCGACCGCGGGCGGGGCGGAGCGGGACTGGGTCGAGGCGACGGTGGCGCGCTATGGCCGCGTCGATGCGATCATCGCCAATGCGGGCGTGATGATTCCGCATTCGATCCTCGATTGCAGCGAGGACGAGATGAGCCTGATGCTGGAGGTCAATCTGCGGTCGCCGATCCGGCTGGTGCGCGCGGCGTGGCCGCATCTGGCGGCGTGCGGTGCCGGGCGGGTCGTCGTGATTGCCTCGCTGTCCGGCAAACGGGTGAAATCGGCGGAGTCGGGGCCCTATGCGATGACCAAGCATGCGGCCGTGGCGCTGGCGCACAGCATCAAGCGGACCGGCTGGGCGGCGGGGATCCGGGCGACGGCGGTCTGTCCGGGCTTCGTCGCGACCGACATGGCGCGCAGCATCACCACGCGGGCGGACGAGACGATGACGCAGCCGCAGGACGTCGCGCGCATGATCGCCGCCGTGCTGGACCTGCCCAATACGGCCAACGTTTCGGAATTGTGCATAAGCTGTTCCGAGGAGGATCTTTACTGACCGGGGGAGGGGCCGAGCCGGAGCCGGTCTGGGCAAGGGATCGTGGCGGGTCGGATGTTGCGCTATAAGGCCGTGCGCGGCCTGATTCGGGTTGGGCGCGGATCGTGGTGAGCGTGACGGAGGGCGGACGGTTTATGGCGCGGTCGGTTGTGATCCATGGGATCAAGGCGTGCGATACGATGAAGAAGGCGCGGTCATGGCTGGAAACGCATGGCGTGGCCTATGATTTCCATGATTACAAGAGCGGGGGAATCGCGCGCGGCGTGCTGGAGGGCTGGGTGCGGGCCGTGGGCTGGGAGGTCCTGCTGAACCGGGCCGGGACGACGTTTCGCAAACTGCCCGACTCCGACAAGGCCGATCTGGACGCGGCGCGGGCGGTCGCGCTGATGCTGGCGCAGCCTTCGATGATCAAGCGCCCGGTCCTGGACGTGGACGGGGCGCTGACGGTGGGATTCAAGCCGGAGCAGTACGAGGCGCTGTTCGGCTGAGGATCGCGGCGCCGCGATTGGACAATGCGGGTTACGCGCGGACGTCGAAGCCGGCGTCCTCGATCGCCGCGCGCAGGGCGGCGGGGCCGGTGCGAGACGGGTCGTAGCTGATGCTGGCCTGGGCCGGGGTGAGGGTGACGCTGGCCGCCGCGACGCCCGGCGTGCGTTCCAGGGCCTTCCGGACCGCGTTGGCGCAGCCGTCGCAGGTCATGCCGTCGATGGATAAAATCAGGTCGGTCATGCCGGGTTCCTTGTCATGGTGGGGATGGCGGGATGCGTGCGGGGTTTCCAGCGATTGAGCAGAAGCGCGTTGGAGACGACCGAGACCGAACTCAGGGCCATCATCGCGCCGGCGATGGCGGGGTTGAGCAGGCCCAGGGCCGCCAGCGGGATGCCCAGCACGTTGTAGACGAAGGCGAAGAACAGGTTCTGCCGCACCTTGGCGAGGGTAGCGCGCGAGAGGTCCATGGCGTCGACCAGGCCGCGCAGTTCGCCGCGCATCAGCACCATGTCGGCGGTTTCCAGCGCGATGTCCGTGCCGCTGCCCATGGCGATGCCGATATCGGCGGCGGCCAGCGCCGGGGCGTCGTTGATGCCGTCGCCGAGCATGCCGACGACCTG
>NZ_JABXXP010000011.1 GCF_013376155.1 Nguyenibacter vanlangensis | reverse complement strand
GACCGTGCCGCCCGCCTTCTCGACCGCGGCAACGGCGGTGGCGGACGCGCCCGAGACCTCGATGGTCACCGCGCGGGCCAGCTCACCCTTCGCCAGCAGGCGGACGCCCGCGAACTTGCCCGTGCCGACCAGGCCGGCATCGCGCAGCACGTCCTCGGTCACGACGGCCGAGGCGTCGATCTTGCCGGACTCGATCGCGCGGTCCAGCGCGCCCAGGTTCACCGGGGCGTAGACCTTGCGGAAGATGTTCTTGAAGCCGCGCTTCGGCAGACGGCGATACAGCGGGAGCTGACCACCCTCGAAGCCGTTGAGGGACACGCCCTCACGCGCCTTCTGACCCTTCACGCCCTTGCCCGACGTCTTGCCCTTGCCGGACCCGATGCCGCGCCCCAGACGCTTCTTGCGATAGCGCGCACCCGCATTGTCGCGCAGTTCGTTCAGGTTCATGTCAACCCTCCACCTTCACAAGGTGGGCCACCTTGGTGATCATGCCGCGCACCGAGGGCGTGTCCTCGAGTTCACGCGTGCGGCCGATCTTGTTCAGGCCGAGCCCGACCAGCGTCGCCTGCTGGCCCGGCTTGCGGCCGTTGCCCGACGCCACCTGGGTGACGCGGATCGTCTTCTGCTCAGACATCGGCGCCAGCCTCCCCGGCACCGGCCACCTCGCGGCGGCCCAGGATGTCGGACACCTTCTTGCCACGGCGGTTGGCCACCGAGCGCGGGCTGGCGCAACGCTCCAGCGCGGCGAAGGTCGCCTTGACCATGTTGTGCGGGTTGCGGGTCCCGAGCGACTTCGCAACCACGTCGTTGATGCCCAGGCTTTCGAACACCGCGCGCATCGGGCCGCCCGCGATGATGCCGGTGCCCGGATCGGCCGAGCGCAGCACCACCTTGCCGGCGCCGAAATGACCGGCGACGTCGTGATGGAGGGTACGGCCCTCCTTCATCGGGACGCGGATCATCGTGCGCTTGGCGCGGTCGGTCGCCTTGCGGATCGCCTCGGGCACCTCGCGCGCCTTGCCGGCGCCGTAGCCGACGCGGCCCTTCTGGTCGCCGACGACGACCAGGGCCGCGAAGGCGAAGCGACGGCCGCCCTTCACGACCTTCGCGACGCGGTTGATCGTGACCAGCTTGTCGACCAGATCGTCGCCTTCGCGCTCACGCTCGCGGCCGCCCCGGCCGCCTTCCCTCGGTTCACGTGCCATGTGCGTGACCCTTTCCTTAGAAGGCGAGACCGCCCTCGCGGGCAGCCTCCGCCAGGGCCTTGATACGCCCATGATACATATACGAACCGCGGTCGAAGACGACCTGCGACACACCCGCCGCCACGGCGCGCTCGGCCACCAACTTGCCTACGGCCGTGGCCGCGTCGGCATCGGCGCCGGTCTTGAGCTGCGCGCGCAGCGCCTTGTCGAGGCTGGAAGCAGCGGCAAGGGTACGCCCGGCGGCATCGTCGATGACCTGGGCATAGATGTTCTTGCCTGACCGGAACACCGACAGGCGCGGACGCCCGCCGCCCTTGCGACGAAGCTGGAAGCGCAGACGCTGGCGCCGGCGCTCCCGCAGATCCTGCTGCGTGCTCATTACTTCTTCTTGCCTTCCTTGCGACGGATGGTCTCCGTGTCGTAGCGGACACCCTTGCCCTTGTAAGGCTCGGGCTTGCGGAAGCTGCGGATGTCGAGCGCGACCTGGCCGACCCGCTGCTTGTCCACGCCTTCGACCACGATGGCGGTCGGGCGCGGCGTCGTGATCTTGATGCCCGGGGGGATCGCATAGACGACGTCATGCGAGTAGCCCAGGTTCATGACCAGGTTGCTGCCCTGGACCGCGGCGCGGTAACCGGTGCCGGTCACTTCGAGCGTCTTGGAGAAGCCCGTGGACACGCCGCGGACCATGCTGGCCACCAGGGCGCGGGTGGTACCCCACATCATGCGCGCCTGCGACGCCGTGCCGACCGGACGGACCGACACCTTGTTATCGGCGATCTCGGCCTCGATATGCGGGGACAGCGGCAGCTTCAGCTCGCCCAGCTTGCCCTTCGCTACGAACGTGCCGTCGACGATCGAAACCTGTACTCCCGACGGAACCTCGACGGGATATTTGCCTACACGCGACATGTATCCCTCCTTAGAACACGCGGCAGAGGACCTCGCCGCCGACATTGGCAGCGCGGGCTTCCGCATCGGACAGGACGCCACGCGGCGTCGACAGGATCGAAACGCCCAGGCCGGCATAGACCCGCGGCAGTTCCTTGATCTTGGAGTAGACCCGGCGGCCCGGCTTGGACACGCGGTGGATCTCCTTGATGACGGGCTCGCCATCCAGGTATTTCAGCTCGATCCGCAACTGGGCCACGCCCTTGCGCAGTTCTTCCTGCGCGTAGCCGCGGATATAGCCTTCGCGGCGCAGGGCCTCGAGCACATTGGCGCGCAGCTTGGAAGCCGGCGCGATGCAGGCCGCGTGACGCGCGCGCTGCGCGTTGCGGATCCGGGTGAGCATATCACCCAAGGGATCAGAAAGTGACATCGTTCCCCGCCCTTACCAGCTCGACTTGACCATGCCCGGGATCTGGCCATTGGAAGCCAGGTCGCGCAGAGCCACGCGGCACAGTTCGAACTTTCTGTAATTGGCGCGGGAGCGCCCGGTCAGCTTGCACCGCAGGCGCACGCGCACGCGCGAGCCGTTGCGGGGAAGTTCTGCGAGTTTCAGGGATGCGTCGAACCGATCCTCGACCGGCAGCGACCGGTCCATGATGATGTTCTTGAGCGCAATCCGCTTAGCCTTGTCCCGCTCTGCCATGCGCGCACGCTTGGCATTGCGGTTTACGGCGGAGATCTTGGCCATGCCTTGTTCTACCCTCCGGAACCTGTCGGGCCGTCCCGACGGTTTTCCAAACAACGTGTCTAATAGGTCTTCTGACCTTCGGGCGGAAGCCCCCAATCGCCGCGATCAGGCGGCGAAGGGCAGTTCAAACGCCTTCAGAAGAGCCTTCGCTTCCGCATCCGTCTTCGCGCTGGTGACGAAGATGATGTCCATGCCCCGGATATCGTCGACCTTGTCGTACTCGATTTCCGGGAAGACGATCTGTTCCTTCAGGCCCATGGCGAAATTGCCGCGGCCGTCGAAACCCTTGTTCGCCGGCAGGCCGCGGAAATCGCGGACGCGCGGCAGCGCGATGGTCACCAGCCGGTCCAGGAACTCGTACATCCGCGCGCGGCGCAGCGTGACCTTGCAGCCGATCGGCAGACCCGCACGGATCTTGAAGCCGGCGATCGCCTTCTTGGCGACCGTCTTGACCGGCTTCTGGCCGGAGATCAGCGTCATTTCGGCCAGGGCAGCGTCCAGCTTCTTCTGGTCGCCCGCGGCCTCGCCCACGCCCATGTTGATGACGATCTTCTCGAGATGCGGAACCTGCATCACGTTCTTGTAGCCGAACTCCTCGCGCAGCTTCGCGCGCAGCTCGTCCTGATAACGCTTCTGCAGACGCGGCGCCGAGCGGGTCTCTTGCACTTCAGACATCCCCGCCTCCTCAGCCTTCGATGACTTCGCCGGTCGCCTTGGCGACGCGGACCTTGCGGCCATCTTCCAGGATACGGAAACCGACGCGCGTCGGCTTGCCGCTCTTGGGATCGACCAGCTTCAGGTTCGACAGGTCGATCGGCATCTCTTTCTCGATGATGCCGCCCTGCTCACCCATCCGGTTGGGGCGCGTGTGGCGCTTGGCCACCGCGACGCCGCGCACAACCGCCTTGTTGTCGTCCGGCCGCACCGACAGCACTTCGCCGCGGGTCCCCTTGGAGGAGCCGGTGATGACGACGACCTGGTCGCCTTTCCTGATACGCGCAGCCATCACAGCACCTCCGGCGCCAGCGAAATGATCTTCATGAACTTGCGCGCGCGCAGTTCACGCACGACCGGTCCGAAGATGCGGGTGCCGATCGGCTCCTGCTGCTTGTTGATCAGCACGGCGGCGTTGCGGTCGAAACGGATGGCGCTGCCGTCGGGACGACGCACCGGGTAGGAGGTGCGCACGATCACCGCCTGGTGCACGTCGCCCTTCTTGACCTTGCCGCGGGGGATCGCTTCCTTGACGGACACGACGATCACGTCGCCGACCGAGGCGGTCTTCCGCTTGGAACCGCCCAGCACCTTGATGCACTGCACCTGACGCGCGCCCGAATTGTCGGCGACGTCCAGGTTGGTCTCGGGATGGATCATAGCCTATGCCCTTCTTACGCCTGCGCGCCGGACGCCGCGTCGGCGGAGCCCAGCGGGGCGCCGTTGCGGACGATCACGGTCCAGGTCTTGCGCTTGGAGATCGGCTTGCATTCCTCGATGCGCACCATGTCCCCAATCTTGCACTCGTTCAGCTCATCATGCGCCGCGTACTTCTTCGAGCGGCGGATGAACTTCTTATACAGCGGATGGATAACCCGACGATCGACAAGGACGGTGACCGTCTTGTCCATCTTGTCGCTGGTCACCCGTCCGGTGAGGACGCGCCTCGGCATCGCCCCTTCTCCCTTCAGGACCTGGCGGCCGGTGCACCCGCACCGGCAGCATTCTTCTTCAACGCCTCGGACGCGATCGTCTTCACGCGGGCGATCTCACGACGCACCGCACGGAAGCGCGCCTGTCCCTCATTCTGGCCGGTCGCGCGCTGGAACCGCAGGTTGAACTGCTCGCGCTTCAGGTCGATGAGAAGCGCCTCCAGTTCTTCGGCGGTCTTGGCACGCAGATCGGCCGGCTTGGTTGCCTTAGCCATCTCACGCCTCTCCGATACGGGTCACGAACTTGGTCTTGATCGGCAGCTTCGCCGCGCCCAGAGCCAGCGCCTCACGCGCGACGTCCGGCGGCACGCCCTCGATCTCGAACAGGATACGACCCGGCTTGACACGGGCCACCCAATATTCAGGGGATCCCTTGCCGGAGCCCATACGCACTTCCGCGGGCTTTGTCGAGACCGGAAGGTCGGGAAAGATCCGAATCCAGACGCGACCGGCGCGCTTCATCGCACGGGTAATGGCGCGGCGGGAGGCCTCGATCTGCCGGGCGGTGACCCGCTCGGGCTCCAGGGCCTTCAGGCCGAACGCACCGAAATTCAGCGTCGTCCCGCCTTTCGCCATCCCATGAATGCGGCCCTTGTGGGCCTTGCGGTACTTAGTCCGCTTTGGAGAAAGCATTGTTCAAAATCCTCATGCGCCGCCTGGCGCCGTTCTCGGTCCTAAACCCCGCGGCCTAGCGCTGCGGAGCCTGCTCGGCGGCGCGACGGTCCTGCGCCATCGGGTCCTGGGCGAGGATCTCGCCCTTGAAGATCCATACCTTCACGCCACAGGTGCCGTAGGTGGTCTTCGCCGTGGCCACGCCGTAATCGATGTCCGCACGCAGCGTGTGCAGCGGCACCCGGCCTTCGCGATACCATTCGATACGCGCGATCTCGGCCCCGCCCAGACGGCCGGAGCAGTTGATCCGGATGCCCTGGGCGCCGAGGCGCATCGCCGACTGGACGGCGCGCTTCATGGCGCGACGGAAGGCGACGCGGCGCTCGAGCTGCTGGGCGATGTTCTCGGCCACCAGGGTCGCGTCGATTTCCGGCTTGCGGATCTCGACGATGTTCAGCGCGACGTCGGCCTTGGCCATGCGGGTCAGCTCTTTGCGCAGCAGGTCGATGTCCTGCCCCTTCTTGCCGATCACCACGCCCGGGCGGGCGGCGTAGATCGTCACGCGCGGCTTCTTGGCCGGGCGTTCGATCACGACGCGCGACACGCCGGCGCCCGACAGCTTGCGGCGCAGGTGCGTACGCAGCTTCAGGTCGTCATGCAGCAGGCGAGAATAGTCCGAACCGGCGTACCAGCGGCTGTCCCAGGTGCGGTTGATGCCGAGCCGCAGCCCGATCGGATTGACTTTGTGTCCCATGGATCAGGCCGCCTTCTGCTCGGTTGTCTCAGCCTCGGCCGCGCGCTCGGCCACGACGATCTTCAGGTGGCTGAAGAACTTCTCGACCCGCGCCGAACGGCCGCGGCCGCGCGCGTGGAAGCGGCGCATGACGATCGACTTGCCGACCTCGGCCCGCAGGACGACCAACTGGTCGACATCGAGCTGATGGTTGTTCTCGGCGTTCGCGATCGCGCTTTCCAGGGTCTTCTTGACCTGCTGGGCGATGCGGCGCTTGGAGAAGGTGAGCGTCGCCACGGCCTGGGCCGCCGGCTTGTTGCGGATCAGGGCCGCGACAAGGTTCAGCTTGCGCGGGCTTACGCGGATGTTGCGCGCAATCGCCTGCGCCTCGGTTTCCGCGAGCGTGCGCGGATGCTTCGGCTTGCTCATATCAGCCCCGCTTCGCCTTCTTGTCCGAGGCGTGACCCGTGAAGGTCCGGGTCGGCGAGAATTCGCCGAACTTGTGCCCCACCATGTTCTCCGACACCTGAACGGGCAGGAATTTGTGCCCGTTGTAAACGCCGAACGTCAGCCCCACGAACTGCGGGAGGATCGTCGAGCGACGCGACCAGATCTTGATCACTTCGTTACGGCCCGACGCGCGCGACGCATCGGCTTTGTTCAGCAGATACCCGTCCACGAACGGGCCCTTCCAGACGGAACGTGCCATCTTCTTTGCCCCTTACTTGCCGGTCTTCCGGCGACGGATAATCAGACTGTCCGTACGCTTGTTGACCCTGGTCTTGTAACCCTTCGTCGGCTTGCCCCACGGCGTGACCGGATGACGGCCGCCCGAGGTGCGGCCTTCACCACCG
The DNA here is from genome assembly GCF_013376155.1 of Nguyenibacter vanlangensis. GTDB lineage: Bacteria > Pseudomonadota > Alphaproteobacteria > Acetobacterales > Acetobacteraceae > Gluconacetobacter > Gluconacetobacter vanlangensis. Next base: position 16,771 of record NZ_JABXXP010000011.1, on the reverse strand, counting down.
CCGTGCGGATGGTCGACCGGGTTCATCACGACGCCGCGGTTGTGCGGGCGGCGGCCCAGCCAGCGGCCGCGCCCGGCCTTGCCGAGATGCTGGTTCATGTTGTCGGGGTTCGACACCGCGCCAACCGTCGCCATGCATTCGCCGCGCACGATGCGCAGCTCACCGGACTGCAGCTTGATCTGCGCATAGCCGGCATCCTTGCCGACCAACTGGGCATAGGTGCCCGCGGAGCGGGCCAGCTTGCCGCCGGCGCCCTGCTTCAGCTCGATGTTATGGATGATCGTGCCGACCGGAATGGCCGCCAGCGGCATCGCATTGCCCGGCTTGATGTCGACGCGCGCGCCCGAGACGACCTGGTCGCCGGCCTTCAGGCGCTGCGGCGCCAGGATGTAGGCCAGCTCGCCGTCCTCATACTTCACCAGCGCGATGAAGGCGGTGCGGTTCGGGTCGTATTCCAGACGCTCGACCGTGCCGGCCACATCGAACTTGCGCCGCTTGAAATCGACGTAGCGATAGGACTGCTTGTGACCGCCGCCGATGAAGCGCGAGGTGGTGCGCCCATGGTTGTTGCGGCCGCCGGTCTTGTTCTTGCCCTCGGTCAGCCCCTTGACGGGCTTGCCCTTCCACAGCTCCTTGCGGTCGATCAGGACGGTCCCGCGCTGGCTGGGGGTAACCGGATTAAAGTGCTTCAGTGCCATGTCTTGTTACCCCGCGTCAGACCAGCTTTGCGGTCAGGTCGATGGACTGACCCTCGGCGAGCTGCACAAACGCCTTCTTCACATCCGAACGCTGGCCCGGGCGGCCCTTGAAGCGCTTGGTCTTGCCCTTCTGGACAAGCGTGTTCACGCCCAGGACCTTGACCCCGAACAGAGTCTCGACCGCGACCTTGATCTCCGGCTTGGTCGCGTCGATCGCGACCTTGAAGGCGACCTGATTCTTCTCGGAAAGCGCGGTCGCCTTCTCGGTGATCAGGGGCGCGCGGACGATGTCGTACATCGCCTCACGCGACATGCGCTCCGCCTTCTTGCGGATAGCGAGCACGTTGGTCATGCCAGGCGCTCCTTCAGGCCTTCGACGCCGGCTTGCGTGATCGCGAGCACGTCGTGATTGAGGATGTCGTAGACGTTCGCGCCGACGGTCGGCAGCGCGTCGATCTTCGGCAGGTTACGCGTGGCGCGCGAGAAATTCTCGTCGACCGTCGCGTCCACGATCAGCGCGGACGTCCAACCCAGGGCCTTCAGCTTCGCGGCCAGATCGGACGTCTTGCCCGACGCGGCGGCCTGGTCCAGCACCACCAGCTTGCCTTCGGCGGCCTTCTGCGACAGCGCGGAAATCAGCCCCAGGCGGCGCACCTTCTTGGGCAGGTCGTAGCCGTGGTCGCGCACGACCGGGCCGTGGACGGCGCCACCGGTGCGGAACTGCGGCGCGCGCAGCGAACCCTGGCGGGCGCTGCCGGTGCCCTTCTGGCGGTACGGCTTCTTGGTCGTGCCGGAGACTTCGCCCATCCCCTTGACCTTGTGCGTGCCCGCACGGCGCTTGGCCAACTGCCAGTGCACGACGCGCGCCATGATGTCCGCCCGCGGCGTCACCCCGAAAATCTCGTCCGGAAGAACGGCCGTACCGGCGCTTCCGTTGTCGAGGGTTTTGATTTCGTAATCCATTGCCCTCTATCCTCAGCCCGCAGCCTCAACCAGGGCCGCCGGATACGGCGCCTCGGCATGACGGGCCTTCTTGATCGCATCACGAACCAGAACCAGCTCGTTCTTGCCGCCGGGCACGGAGCCGCGGACCATGAGCAGATTCTTCTCGGCATCCACCGCCGCCACCTCGAGATTGAGGGTGGTCACGCGCTCGGAGCCCAGATGGCCGGCCATTTTCTTGTTCTTGAAGGTCTTGCCCGGGTCCTGGCGGTTACCCGTCGAGCCATGCGAACGATGGCTGATGGACACGCCGTGCGTGGCCTCGAGACCCGCGAAGTTCCAGCGCTTCATGGCGCCGGCGAAGCCCTTGCCCTTGCTGGTGGCGGTCACGTCGACCTTCTGCCCCACCACGAAATGGGTGGCGGACAGGGTGGCGCCAGCCTCCAGCACGGCATCTTCCGCGACGCGGAATTCGGCCAGCTTCTTCTTGGGTTCGACCTTCGCGCGGGCAAAATGGCCGCGGTTCGGCTTGGAGACGTTCTTCACCTTGGCGTTGCCGAACCCGAGCTGCACGGCGGTGTAGCCGTCGCGGTCCTGGGTACGGACATCCACCACCTGCAAATTATCGACATGCAGGACGGTGACGGGCACGTGCGTGCCGTCTTCCTTGAACAGCCGGGTCATGCCCAGCTTCTTTGCGATCAATCCGGTGCGCATCGTCTGGACCTTAGAGTTTAATCTCGACATCCACGCCGGCGGCGAGGTCGAGCTTCATGAGAGCGTCCACGGTCTGCGGGGTCGGCTCGACGATGTCGAGCAGCCGGCGATGGGTCCGAATTTCGAACTGCTCGCGGCTTTTCTTGTCCACGTGGGGAGAGCGGTTCACGGTGAACCGTTCGATATGCGTCGGCAGCGGGATAGGACCCCGAACCCGCGCACCCGTACGCTTCGCCGTGTTGACGATCTCTTTGGTGCTGTTGTCGAGCACCCGATGATCGTACGCCTTGAGGCGAATGCGGATGTTCTGGTTGTCCATCGTCTGTTCAGTCCAACATTACTGGTTCGGGGGAACCCGAGCCGCCAAAGGAGACCCCGGCCGGATCGCTCCGGCCGGGGCATCCAGTTCTGGTTACGACCGGGCCGATCAGGCCGTGATCGAAGCCACCACGCCGGCGCCGACGGTGCGGCCACCCTCGCGGATAGCGAAACGCAGGCCTTCGTCCATGGCGATCGGCGCGATCAGCTCGACATCCATGGCGATGTTGTCGCCCGGCATGACCATTTCCGTGCCTTCCGGCAGGTGCACGACGCCGGTGACGTCGGTGGTGCGGAAATAGAACTGCGGACGGTAGTTGGTGAAGAACGGCGTGTGACGGCCACCCTCTTCCTTCGTGAGGATGTACGCCTCGGCCTTGAACTTCGTGTGCGGGGTGATGGAGCCCGGCTTCGCCAGGACCTGACCGCGCTCGACGTCCTCGCGCTTCGTGCCGCGCAGCAGCGCGCCGATATTGTCGCCGGCCTCGCCGCGATCGAGCAGCTTGCGGAACATTTCGACGCCCGTCACCGTCGTCTTCTGCGTGGTGCGCAGGCCGACGATTTCGATTTCGTCACCGACATTCACCGCGCCGCGCTCGACACGGCCGGTCACCACGGTGCCGCGGCCCGAGATCGAGAACACGTCTTCGATCGGCATCAGGAACGGACGGTCGACCGGACGGTCCGGCTGCGGGATGTAGTCGTCGACCGCATCCATCAGGTCGCGCACGCGGTTCTCGCCGAGTTCCGGATCGCCGTCTTCCAGCGTCACCAGGGCCGAACCCTTGACGATGGGGATGTCGTCGCCCGGGAACTGGTAGGCGGACAGCAGCTCGCGCACTTCCATCTCGACCAGTTCGAGCAGTTCCGGATCGTCGACCTGATCGACCTTGTTCAGGAACACGACCAGGGCCGGGACGCCGACCTGGCGGGCCAGCAGGATGTGCTCACGGGTCTGCGGCATCGGGCCGTCGGCGGCCGACACGACCAGGATCGCGCCGTCCATCTGGGCGGCACCGGTGATCATGTTCTTGACGTAGTCGGCGTGGCCGGGGCAGTCGACGTGCGCGTAGTGGCGCTTCGCGGTTTCGTACTCGACGTGGGCGGTCGAGATCGTGATGCCGCGGGCGCGCTCTTCCGGAGCCGCGTCGATCTGGTCATACGCCTTGAAGGTGGCGCCGCCGGTCTTCGCCAGCGTCTTGGTGATCGCGGCGGTCAGCGACGTCTTACCATGGTCGACGTGACCGATCGTGCCGATATTGCAGTGCGGCTTCGTCCGCTCGAATTTAGCCTTTGCCATCGTCTGTCTCCGTTACTCGGCCACCGGCCGGGGTCGGGTTGAAATGTTCCTAACCGGAAGCGTCGCGGTCTTTAGACCGGTCCTGCGTCACTTACCAGCGGTAATGACTGAACGCCTTGTTCGCCTCGGCCATGCGGTGCGTGTCTTCGCGCTTCTTGACCGCGGAGCCGCGATTGTTGACCGCGTCCAGCAGCTCGTTCGACAGACGCTCCTGCATCGTGTTCTCGCCGCGCTTGCGCGACGCGTCGATCAGCCAGCGGATCGCGAGTGCCTGGCGACGCTCGGCGCGGACTTCGACGGGCACCTGGTAGGTGGCGCCGCCGACGCGGCGCGAACGGACCTCGACGGCCGGCTTCACGTTGTCCAGCGCGCTGTGGAACATCACCACCGGGTCGGCCGCGGCGCCGCCGCGACGGCGCAGCACTTCCAGCGCGCCGTAGACGATGCCTTCGGCGGTGGACTTCTTGCCGTCATACATCAGGGCGTTCATGAAACGCGTGATGACGACGTCACCAAATTTCGGATCGGGAAGGATCTCGCGCTTGACGGCGCGATGACGGCGACTCATGCCTCGTTATTCCTTTTACTTCGGACGCTTCGCGCCATAGAGCGAGCGACGCTGACGACGCTTGGCGATACCCTGGGTATCCAGAACGCCACGCAGGATGTGATAGCGCACGCCGGGAAGGTCCTTGACGCGACCGCCGCGGATCAGGACCACACTGTGCTCCTGCAGGTTGTGGCCTTCACCCGGGATGTAGCTGACGACCTCATAGCCGTTCGTCAGGCGCACCTTCGCGACCTTACGCAGCGCCGAGTTCGGCTTCTTCGGCGTGGTCGTGTAGACGCGGGTGCAGACACCACGCTTCTGCGGGCAGCCCTGCAGGGCAGGCACCTTGTTGCGCTTGGCAGCGGGTTCGCGGCCCTTGGCGATCAGCTGGTTGATGGTCGGCATACGCCTTTCCCGATCCTTACAAAATTCGGCCGGCCAACCGCGTATCGGGCTGCCGACTGTCGTTCACAACAAAATCCCAACGAATGAGACTCATTCGCCTGGACATCATTTATGCATCCGGCCTTGGCAGCCCCGCCCGGGGACTACGGCACCGCATGCCTGCATGCTGCATTCGACGGCCAACGACGTCGTAACAGACGGGGCTAGCCGAGGGCGCGGAACCTACGAAGCGGATAGCCGCGAGTCAAGTGTTACCTTGGGATTCGCGGACAAAACCGGTCGATTTGCACCTGCCGGACCACCGCATCAGCCATGCGACCGCGGCAGATCACCGACGCCGCGCGGGCTATCCCATATTCGGGCGATTCGGGCCAGCGGAATCGTGCGCGTACCGAAAATAAGGCCGATTCACAAACCGGGCCGGTCAAAAAAAGGGCCGGGTGTCGCCACCCGGCCCTGCGCGCCCTCGCCCGGACGGGCTGGGGTGACGGACATGTCCGTTATTCGGCCTTGGAGACCGCGGGACGGACCTGCGCCAGGCGCTGACGGTCCTGGCCGGCGGCGATCGCGCGCAGCTTGTTCATCACGCTGCCCGTGCCCGCCGGGATCAGGCGACCGACGATCACGTTCTCCTTCAGGCCGTTCAGCGTGTCCTTCTTGCCGGCGGTCGCGGCCTCGGTCAGGACGCGCGTCGTCTCCTGGAAGGAGGCGGCCGAGATGAAGGACTGGGTCTGCAGCGACGCCTTAGTGATGCCCTGCAGCACCGGCATGGCCGCCGCCGGACGCTCGCCCATATTCAGGCGCTTCGTGTTCTCGGTCTCGAACTCGATGCGATCCACCGTCTCGCCGATCAGGTAGGTCGTGTCGCCGGGCTCGAGAATCTCGACCTTCTGGAGCATCTGGCGGACGATCACCTCGATATGCTTGTCGTTGATCTTCACGCCCTGCAGCCGGTAGACGTCCTGGATCTCGTTCACCAAGTAGTCCGACAGCGCCTCGACGCCCAGCACCTTGAGGATGTCGTGCGGCACGCGCGGACCGTCGACCAGCGGGTCGCCCACGCGGACGAAGTCGCCTTCCTGGACCGAGACGTGCTTGCCCTTCGGGATCAGGTAGTCGGTCTCTTCGCCGGTCTCGTCGTTCTTCACGATGATGCGGCGCTTGGCCTTGTAGTCCTTGCCGAATTCGACGCGGCCGTCGGTTTCCGAGATGATCGCGTGGTCCTTCGGACGGCGGGCCTCGAACAGTTCGGCCACGCGCGGCAGACCGCCGGTGATGTCGCGGGTCTTGGAGCCTTCGCGCGGGATGCGCGCCAGCACGTCGCCCGCACTGACCTGGGCGCCGTTCTCGACCGACAGCAGCGAGTCGGGCGAGAGGAAGTAGCGCGCGTCATTGCCGTTCGCCAGCTTGATGACGTGGCCGTTGGCGTCCTTGAGCTGCAGGCGCGGACGCAGATCCACGCCCTTGGCCGCCTGCTTGTAGTCCACCACGACCTTCGAGGTCAGGCCGGTGACCTCGTCCATGCGCTCGACCAGCGTGATGGAGTCGATCAGGTCCAGATACTCGACCGTGCCGGACTGCTCGGTGATGATCGGCAGGGTGTACGGATCCCACTCGGCCATCTTCTGACCGCGCGTCACCGCCGCGCCCTCGTCGACCAACAGGCGGGCGCCGTAAGGCACGCGGTAGCGGGCGCGTTCGGTCCCCTTCTCGTCCGTCAGCACGATCTCGCAGTTGCGCGACATCACGATGGGGACGTTCTGGCTGTTATGGACGACGTTGCGGTTGTTGATCGTCACCTTGCCGTCACGCGACGCCTCGACCATCGACTGTTCCGCGCCACGCTGGGCGGCGCCGCCGATATGGAAGGTGCGCATGGTCAACTGGGTGCCGGGCTCGCCGATCGACTGGGCCGCGATCACGCCCACGGCCTCGCCGATATTGACCGGCGTGCCGCGCGCCAGGTCGCGCCCATAGCACAGGCCGCAGACGCCGACCCGGCTTTCGCAGGTCAGGACCGAGCGGATCAGCACGCTTTCCACGCCGGCCTTCTCGATCTTCTCGGCCTGCGCTTCCTCGATCAGCGTGTCACGCGCGAGCAGCACGTCGCCCGAAGCGGGGTCCAGCACGTCGGCGGCGGTCGTACGGCCCAGGATCCGCTCGGACAGCGAGGAGACGATTTCGCCCCCATCCATGACGGCGCGGACGGTCAGGCCGCGTTCGGTGCCGCAATCGTCCTCGACGATGATGCAGTCCTGCGCCACGTCGACCAGGCGGCGCGTCAGGTAGCCCGAGTTCGCGGTCTTCAGCGCCGTGTCGGCCAGACCCTTGCGGGCGCCGTGGGTCGAGGTGAAGTAGTCGAGAACCGACAGGCCTTCCTTGAAGTTGGCGATGATCGGCTGCTCGATGATCTCGCCCGACGGCTTGGCCATCAGGCCGCGCATGCCGGCGAGCTGCTTCATCTGCGCCGGCGACCCACGGGCACCGGAATGGCTCATCATCCACACCGAGTTGGTGGTTTTGCCGATCTCCTGGCGCGAGATCTCCTTCATCATCGCGGCCTGCACCTCGTCCGTGCAGCGCGACCAGGCGTCGACCACCTTGTTGTAGCGTTCGCCGGCGGTGATCAGGCCGTCCTGGTACTGCTGCTCGAACTCCTTCACCTCGGCGGCAGTGCGCTCGACCAGCATCTTCTTCTCGGCCGGGATGATCATGTCGTCCTTGCCGAAGGAGATGCCGGCCTTCGCCGCGTGGCGGAAGCCCAGGCCCATCATGCGGTCGCAGAAGATGACGCATTCCTTCTGGCCGCAATGGCGATAGACCGCGTCGATGACGTCGGAGACGTTCTTCTTGGTCAATTGCTTGTTGATCAGCGCGAACGGGATCGCCGGATGGCGCGGCAGGATCTGCGCGATCAGCATGCGGCCCGGGGTGGTGAACACGGTCTGGCGCACCGGCTTGCCGTCGGCGTCGAGCGTCTCGAAACGGGCGGTGATCTTGTCGTGCAGCTTGATCGCGCCGGCGGAGAGGGCGTACTCGACCTCGCCCACCGTCGCGAAGGACGGGGCGCCGGTGACCGTGAGGCGGCCTTCGGCGTCATATTCGTTGCGGTCGGGCGTCGCCAGGAATTCCGGCGTTTCCAGGCTGAGATAATACAGGCCCAGGACGATGTCCTGCGACGGCACGATGATCGGCTTGCCGTTGGCGGGGCTGAGGATGTTGTTGGTGGACATCATCAGCACGCGCGCTTCGAGCTGCGCCTCGAGGCTCAGCGGCACGTGGACGGCCATCTGGTCGCCGTCGAAATCCGCGTTGAAGGCGGTGCAGACCAGCGGGTGCAACTGGATGGCCTTGCCCTCGATCAGCACCGGCTCGAACGCCTGGATGCCCAGGCGGTGCAGGGTCGGCGCGCGGTTCAGCATGACCGGGTGTTCGCGGATCACCTCTTCGAGGATGTCCCACACCTCGGGACGCTCCTTCTCCACCATCCGCTTCGCGGCCTTGATGGTGGTGGCGTGGCCGTATTTTTCCAGCTTGGAGTAGATGAACGGCTTGAACAGCTCGAGCGCCATCTTCTTGGGCAGGCCGCACTGGTGCAGCTTCAACTCGGGCCCGACCACGATGACCGAACGGCCGGAATAATCGACGCGCTTGCCCAGCAGGTTCTGGCGGAAGCGGCCCTGCTTGCCCTTGAGCATGTCGGACAGCGACTTCAGCGGACGCTTGTTGGCGCCCGTGATCGCGCGGCCGCGGCGGCCGTTATCGAACAGTGCGTCGACCGATTCCTGCAGCATGCGCTTCTCGTTGCGCACGATGATGTCGGGCGCGCGCAGCTCGATCAGCCGCTTGAGGCGGTTGTTGCGGTTGATGACGCGGCGATACAGGTCGTTCAGGTCGGAGGTCGCGAAGCGGCCGCCATCCAGCGGGACCAGCGGACGCAGTTCCGGCGGGATCACCGGAATCAGGTCCATGATCATCCATTCGGGACGCGAATCGCTGTCGGCGAACGCCTCGATCAGCTTCAGGCGCTTGACCAGCTTCTTGCGCTTGGCCTCGGAGGTCGTCTCCTTCAGCTCCTGGCGCAGGCGCTCCTTGTCCGCCTTGCAGTCGATGCGCTCGAGGACCTTCTTGATCGCCTCGGCGCCGATGCCGACCTCGATCCCCTCTTCGCCATGTTCGTCCATGACGTCGAGATACTGGTCCTCGGTCAGCAGGCTGAACTGCTTGAGCGGCGAGGTGCCCGGCTCGAGCACCACGTAGCTTTCGAAATAGAGGATCTTTTCCAGATCCTTCAGCGTCATGTCGACCATCAGGCCGATGCGGCTGGGCAGCGACTTCAGGAACCAGATATGCGCGACCGGGCTGGCCAGCTCGATATGGCCCATGCGCTCGCGCCGGACCTTGGCCAGCGTTACCTCGACACCGCATTTCTCGCAGATGATGCCGCGGAACTTCATGCGCTTGTACTTGCCGCACAGGCACTCGTAGTCCTTGATCGGGCCGAAGATGCGCGCGCAGAACAGGCCGTCGCGCTCCGGCTTGAAGGTGCGGTAGTTGATGGTCTCGGGCTTCTTGATCTCGCCGTACGACCAGGACCGGATCTGCTCGGACGAGGCGAGCTGGATCTTGATCTGGTCGAAGGTCATGGCCTGGCCGGTCTGGCCGAGGATCTTCATGAGTTCGTTCATGCGCCGCAAACCCCCTGAGGGAAGTTGGACGGAGACGGCCCGCCCGGCCGCCCCCGTCCCTGAGAAGAAAACAGACGGAGAAAGAGGAAGATGACCGACGACGGGGTCAGTCGCCGCTCTGCTCCAGATCCACGTTCAGGCCGAGCGATTTCAGCTCCTTGATCAGGACGTTGAAGCTTTCGGGGATGCCGGCTTCGAAATCGTCCTGTTCGCGCACGATCGCCTCATAGACCTTGGTGCGGCCGGACACGTCGTCCGACTTCACCGTCAGCATTTCCTGCAGCGTGTAGGCCGCGCCGTACGCCTCGAGCGCCCAGACCTCCATTTCGCCGAAGCGCTGGCCGCCGAACTGGGCCTTGCCGCCCAGCGGCTGCTGGGTGACCAGCGAGTACGGGCCGATCGAACGGGCATGGATCTTGTCGTCGACCAGGTGGTGCAGCTTCAGCATGTAGATATAGCCGACCGTGGTCTGGCGCTCGAACGGCTCGCCGGTGCGGCCGTCGATCAACTGCGACTGGCCCGACTTGCTGACGCCGGCATCCTCGAGCATCGCCTCGATATCCGGGATCGAGGCGCCGTCGAAGACCGGGGTCGCGATCGGCACGCCCTTGCGCAGGTTGTTCGCCAGCTCGACGAGCTGTTCGTTCGGCAGGTCGGCGATCGCGTCGTCATAGACCTTGTCGCCATAGACCGTCTTCAGCCGGTCCAGCAGTTCCTGCTTCTTCTCGCCCGTGCGCTGGTAGTCGTCGACCAGTTCGCCGATGCCCTTGCCGATATTGGCGCAGGCCCAGCCCAGATGGGTCTCCAGGATCTGCCCGACATTCATGCGCGAGGGCACGCCCAGCGGGTTCAGCACCAGATCGACCGAGGTGCCGTCCTCGAGGAACGGCATGTCCTCGACTGGGACGACGCGCGAGACGACGCCCTTGTTGCCGTGGCGGCCGGCCATCTTGTCGCCCGGCTGCAGCTTGCGCTTCACCGCGACGAAGACCTTGACCATCTTCATGACGCCCGGCGGCAGTTCGTCGCCGCGCTGCAGCTTTTCGACCTTGCTTTCGAAGCGGGCCTGGATGCGGGCCACGGCGGCGTCGAATTCGCGGCGCAGGACCTCGAGTTCGACCATCACCGCGTCGTCGCCGACGGTGATGTTGCGCCACGCGCCGCGGGGATGCTCGGCCAGCACCTCTTCGGTGATCTCGGTGCCCGAACGCAGGCCCTTGAAGCCCGCGCCGGCGACCTGGCCCACCAGGCGCTCGCGCAGCCGGTTATAGAAGGACCGCTCCTGGATCGCGCGCTCGTCGTCGCGGTCCTTGGCGAGGCGCTCGATCTCGGCGCGTTCGATCGCCATCGCGCGCTCGTCCTTGTCCACGCCGCGGCGGGAGAAGACGCGCACATCGACGATGGTGCCGGTCGTGCCGGGCGGCAGGCGCAGCGACGTGTCGCGTACGTCGGACGCCTTTTCGCCGAAGATGGCGCGCAGCAGCTTCTCTTCCGGCGTCATCGGGCTTTCGCCCTTCGGGGTGACCTTGCCGACCAGGATGTCGCCCGGATTCACTTCGGCGCCGACATAGACGATGCCCGCCTCGTCGAGGTTGCGCAGCGCCTCCTCGCCGACATTGGGGATGTCGCGGGTGATTTCCTCCTGGCCCAGCTTGGTGTCGCGGGCCATGACCTCGAACTCCTCGATATGGATCGAGGTGAAGACGTCGTCGCGGGCGATCCGCTCGGAGATCAGGATCGAGTCTTCGAAATTGTACCCGTTCCACGGCATGAACGCGACCAGCACGTTCCGGCCCAGCGCCAGCTCGCCCAGTTCGGTCGACGGACCGTCGGCGATGATGTCGCCGGCGCGCACCCAGTCGCCCACGCGGACCAGCGGGCGCTGGTTGATGCAGGTGGACTGGTTGGAGCGCATATATTTGCGCAGGCGATAGATATCGACGCCCTGGGTCGCCCCGGCCGCGTCGGTCGCGCGCACCACGATGCGCGCGCCGTCGATCTGGTCGATGATGCCGCCGCGCCGGGCGACGATGGTGGCGCCGGAATCGTGCGCCACTGCCGCTTCCATCCCCGTGCCGACCAGCGGCGCGTCGGAGCGGACCAGCGGCACCGCCTGGCGCTGCATGTTCGAGCCCATCAGCGCGCGGTTGGCGTCGTCGTTTTCCAGGAACGGAATCAGCGCGGCCGCGACCGAGACCAACTGCTTGGGCGACACGTCGCAGGCGGTGACTTCCTCGGGCTTCACCAGGCGGAAATCGCCGCTGCGGCGGACCGAGACCAGTTCGTCGGTCAGGCGGCCGCCGGCATCCTGCCTGGCGTCGGCCTGAGCGACGACCAGCTTTTCCTCTTCCATGGCGGAGAGGTATTTCCAGCCATCCTGCAGCACGCCGTCGCGCACCAGGCGGTACGGGGTTTCGATGAAGCCGTACTTGTTCACCTTGGCGTAGGTCGCCAGGGAGTTGATCAGGCCGATATTCGGGCCTTCGGGCGTCTCGATCGGGCAGATGCGGCCGTAATGGGTCGGGTGGACGTCGCGGACCTCGAAGCCCGCGCGCTCACGCGTCAGCCCGCCCGGGCCCAGGGCCGAGAGGCGGCGCTTGTGCGTGACCTCGGAGAGCGGGTTGGTCTGGTCCATGAACTGGCTGAGCTGCGACGAGCCGAAGAATTCGCGCACCGCGGCGGCGGCCGGCTTGGCGTTGATCAGGTCGTGCGGCATGACCGTATCGATATCGACCGAGCCCATGCGCTCGCGGATCGCGCGTTCCATGCGCAGCAGGCCGACGCGATACTGGTTTTCCATCAGTTCGCCGACCGAGCGGACGCGGCGGTTGCCCAGATTGTCGATATCGTCGATCGCGCCGCGGCCGTCCTTCAGCTCGCACATGATCTTGACGGTGCGCAGGATGTCTTCCTTGCGCAGCACGCGGACGGTGTCCGGGGCGTCGAGGCCCAGGCGCATGTTCATCTTGACGCGGCCGACGGCCGACAGGTCGTAGCGGTCGGAGTCGAAGAACAGGCCGGAGAACATGGCCTCGGCCGTCTCGGGGGTCGGCGGCTCGCCGGGGCGCATGACGCGATAGATGTCGGTCAGCGCGTCGTCGCGCGAGGCGTTCTTGTCCACCGCCAGCGTGTTGCGGATCCACGGGCCGTTCTGTGCGTCGATCGCCAGCGTCGGCAGCCGGTCGAGGCCGGCTTCCTCGAGCGCCGCGATGCGGGCCTCGGTCAGTTCCTCGCCGGCCTCGGCATAGATCTCGCCGGTTTCCTGGTTGACCAGGTCCTCGGAGACGTAGCGGCCGATCAGGCCGACATGGCCGACCAGCACCTCTTTCGTCGTCTCGGCGATCTTGCGGACCATGCGGGCGGTCAGCTTGGCGTCGGCTTCGGCCACCACCGCGCCGGTCTCGGCGTCGATCAGCGGTTCGAGCAGCTTGAGCCCACGGAACGACTCGGCGTCGAACGGACGGGCCCAGCCCTTGCCGGTCTTCACGAAGACGACCCGGTTATAGAAATAGGAGAGGATCTCGTCGGCATCCATGCCGCGGATCTCCATCGCCTCGACATCGCCGCCCTCGGCCGCCTTGGCGGCGCGGGCCGCGGCGGAGGCCGCGCCTTCCAGCGCGTAGAGCAGGGTGGTGACCGGCAGCTTGCGCTTGCGGTCGATGCGGACGTAGATCAGGTCCTTGCTGTCGAATTCGAAATCCAGCCAGGAGCCGCGATAGGGGATGACGCGCGCGGCGAACAGGAACTTGCCCGACGAGTGGGTCTTGCCCTTGTCGTGGTCGAAGAACACGCCGGGGCTGCGATGCATCTGGCTGACGATCACGCGCTCGGTGCCGTTGATGATGAACGTGCCGTTGTCGGTCATCAGCGGCATGTCGCCCATATAGACGGGCTGTTCCTTGATGTCGCGGATCGAGCGCGAGCCGGTATCCTCGTCCACGTCCCAGACGATCAGGCGCAGCACGACCTTGAGCGGCGCGGCGAAGGTCAGGCCGCGCTGGATGCATTCCTCGACGTCGTATTTCGGCTCTTCCAGTTCGTAATTGACGAACTCGAGCCGGCCGCGGCCGGCGAAATCATTGATCGGGAAGACCGAGCGGAAGACTTCCTGCAGGCCGGCATTGGTCCGGCTGTCAGGCGAGACGTTCATCTGCAGGAACGCCTCGTAACTGGCGCGCTGCACGTCGATCAGATTGGGCATCGGAGCGATTTCGGGTATCCGCCCGAAGCTCTTGCGGATGCGCTTGCGTCCCGTGAACGATTTCGTAATTGCGTTCATCGTCTATCCTGCCCCCATCCCGACGACCCGGACCGTCCCGCGCCGGCGGCCGCCTGGCCGCGGCACCCGGAAGCGGGCCGTCACAAACCGTCTTGTGCCCGGATGCCGGCCAGGACCGACACCCCGCCCGCCCGGAAGGCAGGCCTTACTACCGCCAAAGGCGCCCGAGACCGCAAGGTCAGGGCGCCAGAACGGCCAAGGGGGCGGGAACCCTACGGCATCCCGCCCTCGCCTGGAGTAGCACAGGAAGCGGCGACCCGAGGGCCGCCGGCAACCCGAAGATTACTTCACTTCGACGGACGCGCCGTTGTCTTCAAGAAGCTTCTTGATCTTCTCGGCTTCGTCCTTGCTGACGCCTTCCTTCACGGTCTTCGGCGCACCCTCGACCAGGTCCTTGGCTTCCTTCAGGCCCAGGCCGGTGATGCCACGGATTTCCTTGATGACGTTGATCTTCTTGTCACCGGCCTTGGCCAGGATCACGGTGAATTCGGTCTGCTCTTCGACCGGAGCGGCAGCAGCGGCGGCCGGCGCGGCGGCAACCGCAACCGGAGCGGCGGCGGAAACGCCCCACTTCTCTTCGAGCAGCTTGGAGAGCTCGGCGGCCTCGAGAACGGTGAGGGCGGACAGCTCGTCAACGAGTTTGGTCAGATCGGCCATGATTTGGTCTTCCTAATTTATACACTGATTGGCGCAACACAATCCCGGTTTCACGCGATCGTGCGAATTTCATCGTTCCGCGACGCGGAACGCATTGGCTCAGGCAGCCTCGTCCTTCTTGGCGTAGGCCCCGAAAACCCGCGCAAGCTGTCCGCCCGGCGCCTGGAGGACGCCCGCGATGCGCGTGGCCGGCGTGGAGATGAGCCCCACCAGCTGCGCCCGGAGCGTGTCCAGGGACGGAAGCTCGGCCAGCGCCTTGACCCCATCGACATTCAATGTCTGGGTGCCGAGCGCTCCACCGAGCAGAACGAGCTTTTCGTTGGTCTTGGCGAACTCGACAAGCACCTTGGCCACGGCCACCGGGTCGACCGACCACGACAATGCGGTCGGCCCCTTCAGCAGCGGCGAGATGCCTTCGAATCGGGTCCCTGCCAGGGCGAGGTTGGCCAGCCGGTTCTTCGCGACCTTGTAAGTCGCTCCTGCCGCGCGCACGCGCCGCCGCAGTTCCGTCGCATCGGCGACCGTCAGCCCGTCATTGCGGGTGACGACGACCATGGACGTCTCGGCGAACACGGCCGCGAGGGAGGCAACAAACTCCCGCTTCTCCGTACGGTCCAATTCCCGTCTCCGTCGTGACCTGCCAGGCATGAACCTGTCAGGTCGGGTTTACCCTAGGAGAGCGCGCCCTGGGGCGCCCTCTCCGGTTCGCCTGTCCTGTGCAACGGAACAACCAGTGCGGGCGGCGCGACCGCCCCGATCCGGCAATCCCCGTCTTCCGTGTGCGGACCCGAGGGTCCATCAAGGCTTGCGCCACATCCGGTCATGGACAGGTTCGGAAGACCAGGCGCGCTGGCGCCTGCCTCCTGTCCGCGGCGCCCGGGGGCACCGCGTCATCTGATGCGCGATCAGCCCGCCGAGAAGGCGGACACGTCGACGCGGATGCCCGGCCCCATCGTCGAGGACAGGGCAGCCTTGCGCAGATAGGTGCCCTTGGCGCCCGACGGCTTGGCCTTCTGCACCGCGTCGACGAAGGCGCGGATGTTCTCGGCCAGCTTCTCGCCGTCGAAGGACGCCTTGCCGATGCCGGCATGGATGATGCCGGCCTTCTCGGCGCGGTATTCGACCTGGCCGGACTTGGCCGCCGTGACGGCGCCCTTCACGTCCATGGTCACCGTGCCCAGCTTGGGGTTCGGCATCAGGCCGCGCGGACCCAGGATCTTACCCAGGCGGCCGACCAGGGCCATCATGTCCGGGGTCGCGATGCAGCGATCGAACGCGATCTCGCCGGCCTGCACCTTCTCGGCCAGGTCTTCGGCGCCGACCAAGTCGGCACCGGCGGCCAGCGCTTCCTCGGCCTTCGCGCCGCGGGCGAACACGCCGACGCGCAGGGTCTTGCCCGTGCCGTTCGGCAGCGAGAGCAGGCCGCGGACCATCTGGTCGGCATGGCGCGGGTCGATGCCGAGATTCAGCGAGATCTCGATCGTTTCGTCGAACTTGGCCGACGCGGTCTGCTTGACCAGGCCGATCGCCTCGTCCAGGCCATATTGCTTGTTGCGGTCAACCTGGGCCGCCGCGGCGGCCAGACGCTTATTCTTCGCCATGGGATCAGCCCTCCACCACCGTAAGGCCCATCGAGCGGGCGGAGCCGACCAGCATACGCACGGCGCCGTCCAGGTCGTTGGCATTCATGTCCTGCTTCTTCTGCTCGGCGATCTCGCGGAGCTGCGCCATCGTCACGCTGCCGACCGCGGCGGACTTGCCGACCGTCGAGCTGCCCTTCTTGATGTTGGCGGCCTTCATGAGGAAGTAGGTGTTCGGCGGGGTCTTGGTGATGAAGGTGAAGGTGCGGTCGGCGAACGCGGTGATGACGACCGGAATCGGCATGCCGGGCTCGAGACCCTGGGTCTTGGCGTTGAACTCCTTGCAGAACTGCATGATGTTCAGGCCGCGCTGACCCAGCGCCGGGCCGACCGGCGGGGACGGATTCGCCTTGCCGGCGGGAATTTGCAGCTTGATGTAGCCAACGATTTTCTTGGCCATATCCGGGGCTCCTGACTGTTTCACCCGGACCGCGGTTCATGCGGCCGCGCCCGCCGCGCAAGGCGGCTGGCGCGGTCTCCCGCGTTCCGTAAGAGGCGGCTCCCTAGCCCTAACGGGCCGGGGTTGTCAACCCTGCTGCCGAGCCCGCCGTCAGCCCCGGCCCGGTCAGGTCGCGCA
>NZ_JABXXP010000010.1 GCF_013376155.1 Nguyenibacter vanlangensis | reverse complement strand
ATCGGTCGCCCGCCGCAGCCGATGCGCCAGCGTCAGCGCCGCGTCCGAGGTAAACGTCGTCCGCCCCGCCGGCGGGATCATCGACCCTTGGGCATCCAGCGCCTGCTTGACCGTCAGCCACGCACGGCCGGTGCGCGACCAATGGACGAAGGGCGCAATCAGCGCGCGGCAGTCCGCCGCCAGCGCCAGGCCCGCCGGATCATCCCGCTCGGCCAGCCCGTGCACGGCACACCCGGCCGCGCGCAGCCTCTCGCCCCCACCGCCCGCGACCCGGGGATTGGGATCCGCCGCGCCGATCCAGACGGTGCGGATCGGCGATGCCAGGATGGCTTCGGAACAGGGGCCGGTACGGCCGGTATGGTTGCAGGGTTCCAGCGTCACGACCGCGATTGCCGCGCGCGCCATCAGCCCCTGGTCGGCACATTGGCGCAGGGCCAGGGCCTCGGCGTGCGCGGCACCCGCGCGATGATGGGCGGCAACGGTCAGGATCGTCCCGTCGCCATCCAGGATGGCGCAGCCGACGGGGGGGTTGGGCGCCGTCGCGCCCATATGGCGCACGGCCTCGTCCAGCGCCGCGCGGAACGCCAGATCGATATGCGCCAATCCGGGAGGGGAGGGGAATACGCGCGATGACCCGACCGGATCGTCAGCCGCCTCCATCGTCCCCGAGCCTGTCGAACGCATAACCACGACAAACGGTCCCATCCATCCGGACGGACCCGGGGCGCACACGCCCATGTCGCCGCGCCAGGACATGGCACGGCCGCACAGGCAGCGTTCTCTATCATCCGGACTGTAACCGTCGGCTCCGGAATCTCACCGGATCTGCTGTCCCCGTCCGGCCAACGGCCTGACGGGCGCTCGCGGGCTGATGCGAACCGGTCCAAGGACCAGGCGCAAATACCGCCGGTGGGGACTTTCACCCCGCCCCGAGAACGTCAATTCAACCGGCCATCACGACCGGAACGAATTTATTATTGGGAAAGAACCGGCGAAAATGCAAGAGCGGACGCGTCGCTCTTGCATTCTGCATCCCCACCCGCCTCAGTTCGGCGACGCGGACGTCGCCCGGGTGATGGCATTCTGCGTGACCCTCGCCCCGCGTGAGACATCATGGCCGACCGAACTGACATCCTGGCCGGCGCCACGAATGGTGTTGCATGCCGACAGCCCGGCCGAGACACCAAGCAGCGCGGCGGTCAGAAAGACGGTCCGGAACAGCGGCAATACCCCAAAACGGGCCTGGAACATGAATATCTCCTTCACTGGTTGTTATCTCCGGGAAAAACTCTGAAACTGTCCGGCGTTCCCTATCCGCCTCGGGCAGGAGCCCGTATCTGCCCGCCATGAGCCCGACCGAACCTGCCGTCATTGCCGCATATTTGGCCATTCTGGTCGCGGTGTCACTGTTCCTGTCGCGCGGCCGTCACGCCGCCGCAGATTACCTGGTCGGCCGTCACGATATGCCGACTTGGGCAATCTGCCTGTCGATCGTGGCGACCGAGACATCGACCCTGACCGTGATCAGCGTGCCGGGCGTCGCCTACGGCCATGGCATGGTTTTTGTCGGGCTCGGCGCCGGATACATCATCGGTCGCGCTGTCGTGGCCTGGATCCTGTTGCCGCTCTACATGCGCCAGGGCATGACCAGCGCGTATCAATATCTGGGTCAGCGTTTCGGCCGGACCATGCAGCGTCTCGCGGCCGGCGCCTTCCTGCTGACCCGGCTGCTGGCCGAAGGTGTGCGGCTCTTCGCCTCCACCCTGCCGATCTGCGCGCTGCTGGCGGCAGCCCACCTGCCGGCGGGGCAGTTGCCGGTGCTGCTTGGGCTGACTCTCCTGACCGCCCTTTATACATCCATCGGCGGCCTGCGGGCCGTGGTCTGGTCAGACAGCATCCAGTTCGGTGTCTATGCCCTGGGCGCCGCATTCTGCGTCGCAATCCTGCTGCCGCGCGGCGCAGGAGGGGCCTTGGATGCCGCTCCGTTGCACGCGGCCTGGCAGGCCGGACGATTTGCCCTGTTCACCCATGGCAGTGCGATCCTGTCCGCCCCCTACGCCCCGCTGACGGCCCTTGTAGGAGGAGCGATCCTCTCCATGGCCTCGCACGGCGCGGATCAGTTGATGGTCCAGCGGGTGCTTGCCGCCCGTTCGCTGCGCGCGGCGCGCCTGGCCATGGTCGGCAGCGCCGTCGTCGTCACCCTGCTGTTCGGCGTGCTGTCCGCTATCGGGGTTCTGCTCTGGATCCGCCGTGCGGGCGCGACGCCGGCCGCACTCGGCCTGGCATCGCCCGACGGCCTGTTCCCGGCCTTCATCGCCCATGACGTGCCGCCCATGCTGGCTGGCCTGCTGGTCGCAGGCATCGTCGGCGCCACGATGGGATCGCTGTCCTCGGCCCTGAACGCCATGACGGGTTCGACGCTCTCCGACCTGCTGCCGTCCAGCATGACGCAGGGACGGAGCGTGGTTGCATTGTCGCGGGCCATCACTGCGGCATGGGCGATGCTGCTGGTCGTCGCGGCCTCCTGCTTCTCATCCACCAGCCAGTCGGTGGTGATTTTCGGTCTTTCCATTGCCGGTTATTCCTACGGGGCGCTTCTGGGGGCATTCTTATTCGGGATGCTGGTCCCCGGTGCGCGGCCACGTGACGCGCTCGCGGCGTTTCTCGGCACGCTGGTCATCATGGCGGTGCTGATTCTCATGCATCCCGGCGGCCATGCCATCGCCTTTCCCTGGCTGGTGCCGATCGGCGTGGCAACCATGCTGGCAATCGGCACGATGTCCCGCCTGATGCCGGGACGCTCCTGCGCCTGAGGCATCCGGCACATGGTCACGCAGTCTTGCGGCATCCGGCAGGCCGGCCTGCGCGTAACGGGACGGGTGCACGTCACGTGAAAACAATCGCGTCGGGAGGCTTGCGTGCCAGGAACCTGCGCTGCAAATGCCAGCCGGCCCGCCGGGCTGCCGAAACGGGCCATCCGGCCGTGACCTTTCATTTCGATCCGGCCCGGGACATTTTGCCGGCCCCCGCCGGTTTCATTTTCATGCCTGACGCGTTCCCGGGCGGCTTCGACGCCGCCAGCGGCGGCTTCATGATCGGGCTCGAAGCGGGCGAACTGGTGGGCGGGTTCCGCGTCACGACGCTTTGCTGCAACCGGGCCGGGATGTGCCACGGCGGCAAGCTGGCCAGCGTCTGCGACGTCTATCTCCTGCTTGCCGCCCTGTTCCGCGAGGATCTGCGGGCGGCGTTCCTGCCGACCGTCTCTCTGACGCTGGATTTCATGGCCCCGGCCATGCATGGCGCATGGGTCGAGTTGCGGGCCGAAACGCTGCGCATTACGCGCAGTCTGGTCTTCGCCCAGGGACTGGCCACGGTCGAGGGCACGCCCGTGGCACGCAGCAGCGCAATCTATCATCGCACAGCGCCTCAGGACGGCGACAGCCAGGATATCGGTGCCGCCCTGCGTGCGCTCCTGGGCCACATGCCCGCGACGCAGAGTAAAATTATCCCCTGATTATCAATCGAACTGTCCGGATCCGACACCCGGCGCAGAAGCCGGGCAAGGGCGGATGCCGCCCTTCTTCAGTCGCCTTTCCCCGGTGGCGGCCCCCGCGCACCTGGGCCTGAAACAGGAATGTAAAAAAATGGACAAAGGGGGTTGTCGTCTTCGACCCTCTCGGCTAAACACCGCCCCACGCTGCACCCGTAGCTCAATTGGATAGAGCACCAGACTACGAATCTGGGGGTTAGAGGTTCGAGTCCTTTCGGGTGCGCCACCTTCCTTACAAATGGTCTGAATCGGCTTCTTCGTGCGACGGAGCTGGCCCACCTGGCCCGTATGGCAGTACCGTCAAGGACGGTCTCCCCGCCCGCTGACCCCGCCTGCCCCCTGTGCCTGCGGCTGTTTTATTGCTGGAAGGCGCGGGCGAGGGCGTGCTGTGTTTCGAGCGAGACGGGCAGAGCGGAGGCTGTCAGGGGTACACCCTGCCATCCGGCGCCGATGGCGGTATAGAGGGCGACGGCGTCCTGCAGCCGCTCCAGCCGGGCGACGGCCTCGGCGTTCTCGGCGGCCAGCGCGGTGCGCTCGGTGGTCAGCACGTCCAGGAAGCCCACCAGCCCGGCGCCATACAGCCGGCGCGCCCGGTCGCTGGCCAGCGCGCTGTCCTGCGCCGCGCGGTGCAGCCATTCGGTGTGTTCCACGTCGTCATGCCAGGCCGCCATCGCGTCCTCGACCTCGCGGAACGCCTGCAGCACCGTCCGGCGATAGGCCAGGCGGCTGGCCTCCGCCGCCGCCTGCGCCGCGCGCACCTGCGCCGTCAGCTTGCCGCCATGCATCAGCGGCAGCGACGCCATCATGAAGAACTGCCAGCTCAGCGCCCCGGTCTCGAACAGCTGATACATCGCCGACGCGTTCGGGTTGAAGCTCAGCGGGATGCTGAAATTCGGATAGAGCTGCGCCACCGCAACCCCGATCCGCGCCGTCGCCTCGGCATAGGCCCGTTCCGCCCGGCGGATGTCCGGCCGGTTGGCCAGCACGACCGACGGCACCGTCGCCGGAAAATCCGGCACGCGCGGCAGCGGTCCCGGCTGTTCCAGCGCTGCCGCGCTGGTGCCGGGCATCTGTCCCATCAGCACGTCCAGCGCATGGGTGATCTGCGCGATATGGGTGCGCAGCGGCTCGCGCGCCGCGATCTGCGTCTCCAGTTCGGACTGCGCCTGCGCGACCTGCAGCGTGGTGCCCACCCCCTGCTGATACAGCCGCTGCGCCAGGTCGCGGGCATCCTGCGCCACCCGGATGTTGCGCTCGGCGATCTGCAGCCGCAATTGCGTGTCGCGCAGCACCATGTAGTCGCCGGCCAGTTCCGACAGCATGGTCATCAGCACCGCGCGCCGGTCCTCGACCGTCTCCTCCACCGCGCGCTCCTGCGCCTCGACGCTGCGGCGGATCCGCCCGAACACGTCGAGCTGCCAACTGGCGCTGACCCCATAGGACAGGTACGACGCCTCGGGCCGGTTCGCCGGATTGCCCGGCCGGATCGGCCAGTTGTCGATATTGATCGAATAGCGGCTGTCGCCCGCCACGGTGCTGGCGTCGATCTGCGGATACCAGGCCGAGGCCTGGGCATCGCGCAGCGCCCGCTCGGCCAGGATGCGCTGGCCGGCGATGCGCAGATCGTAATTGCCCGCGATCGCCCGGTCCACCAGCCGGTCCAGTTCGGCATCGCCGAAACGATGCCACCAATCCTTCATCTCGGCCGTGGTGCGGGCGATCTCCGCCGGCGTCGCGGCATGACCGTCCTCGGCAAAGCGCGCGGGGATCGCCATGCGGTCGGGCTGATAGCGCGGCCCCACCGTGCAGGCCGCCAGCAGGCCCGCCGCCCCCAGCAGCAGGCCGGCCCGGCCGGTCCCCTGGTTCTTCATTCTCATCGCGCGGCCCGGCTCACAGATGGTCTTGCAGCCAGGTGGTCAGCCGCCCGCGCTGGCCGGGCGTCTCCGGCCCCACCGTCACCGTGCAGGTCATGCCCGCCGCCAGCGTGACGCTGTCCGGCACCCGGTCGAGATGGATGCGCACCGGGATGCGCTGCGCCAGCCGCACCCAGGTGAAGATCGGATTGACGTCCTGCAGCCCCAGCCGGTCCGGATTGCCGTTCTGGTCGTTGATGCCGCGCGCGATCGACACGACATGGCCGGGCAGGATCGGCTTGTAGCCCATCAGCTTGACGCGCGCGGCGTCGCCGACATGCACGCCCCACATCTTGGTTTCCTCGAAATACCCGTTCACCCAGAAGGAATCGGCATCGATCACCGCCAGCCGCGGCTGGCCCGCCGTCGCGTAATCCCCCACCCGCAGGTTCAGGTTGGTGACATAGCCGTTGACCGGCGCATACAGCACCGAGCGCTGCAGGTTCAGCTTCGCCAGGTCCAGCGCCGCGCGCGCCGCATCCACCGCGGCGATCTGCGTCGCCACGCCGGAATTGAACCGCTCCTGCTCCTCGGCCGACACGATGCCGCCCAGCCCCATCCGGCGCTTCGCATCGCTCTGCTTCAGCTTCAGCTCCTCCAGCGCGCCGTCCAGCCGCGCCTGCGCCTCGCGCACCGCCAGGTGGAAGCGCACCGGATCCAGCACGAACAGCGGGTCGCCCCTGTGCACGAACTGGTTGTCCACCACCGGCACCTGCACCACCGTGCCCGGCACCTCCGGCGCCACGTCGACGACATAGACCCGCACCCGCCCGTCGCGGGTCCATGGCGCGATCATATACGTGTCCCACAGATCCATCCCCAGCACGATCGCCAGAACGACGACCGCCAGGGTCAGCACCACCCGGATCAGATTACGCAGCAGGGGCATCGCACTCTCTCGAACATCCGCAAAATACCCGGTCAGACATACAAAATCAGAAAGCACAGCACGCACGCGTACAGCGCCACCTCGAACAGCGCCAGGTGCCAGAACCACCCCATCAGCCCCGTCCACCACAGCACAAAGCGGATCGCCATCGTCACCGGAAACGCCGCAACCGCATACACCACGATCGGCGCCATAAACACGCCAAACAGGTCAAATTCGCTCAGCATCCCTTCACCCCTCAGCTCCCGCGCGTACCGGCAATCGGGGACCCGTTCCGACCGGGACCGTACAACCCCGTCGGGCAAGGAGATGAATTGTCGTGGGGGGAAGAATGCGCTGCCAACGCCGGGGCACCCTTGGAAAGGGCCCAAGTCCCGCACTATCGGCCTCCCCGTTTGTGTTCGGAGGCCGCCATCCGCAAAATGTCCCAATATCCCCGTTCGGCACGCACGCGGATGCTTCGTGCGCTCAAGATCCTCGATCGGCAGCACGTTTCCAGAAACGCCGGATGGGAGCTATTGCAATTTCGGTATGCTCCCCATTCCGGGACAGGCATCTTCGTGGCGGAAAAGCCGGGCGCCAGTTTCCGGCCTGTGGTTTCTAGCCTTTCCGGCCGAAGGCCGATCGCACGACCTGCCAGATGGCTCGCCCGGCTTGGCGGCCCACCGGCCCTGCGATTGCCGAGGTAATGGCCGTCAGTGCCATGGCCTGACGCAGGTCGTTGATGGCATGATCCCGCTCGAAACGCGCGCGGATTTCCTCAGGCGTCATAATCGACCTGCGGCCCAGCAGCAGGAACAGGACAGCCACGGCTGCATCGATGGCAAAGACCAGAATGGCCGCGCCCAATACGCTGAATCCCAGCGTTTGATAGGCAAATGCCCACAGCAATGCGTGGCCCGACAGTACGGCCAGCAGGCCGAATATTGCGGCGATGACCAGAAAAGCGACCTGCCGGCCAATGCGGATGGCCATCTGGCGGCGGACGGTCAGTTCCGCCTGGACGGTGGCCTTGCCAAGTTCGGCTATTTTCATGGTCCTCGCTTTGTCCCTCTGCTGTGTTTGCGGCGTCCTACCTCATCACGCGTCCCGCCAGATAGCCGATCGCCGCGACGATGACCATGGCCAGCCAGGGTTTGGCGCGCACACGGGTCGTGACGTCCCGCACCTGATGATCCGTCAGTTCGCGCGCATTGGCAACGACGTGCTCGGCCCGGTCTGCCGCATCGGCCAGGACCGGGGTGACATGCTCATTCATCAGGCGCTCTACCTGCGCCTTCAGTGACAGCAATTCGTCATGGGTCGCCTTCAGGGCTTCCTGGGTGGGTTTCGGGGCTTTGCGTCGGAACATCGCTCGTGTCCTTGATTAAAGTTGGCTACGGTGGAGCCAACGCGTCGCTTATTCGTCAAGTTTCGGTTTTCGTATGCCCGTGGTCTCTCCTCGTCCGCCCGTCCTTCCTCGTCTGGATGTACGCGGCCTCATGTGCGCGCCGCTCGATCCCTTCGCTCCCGCGCTGTCGTTTGCCGTGCAACGTGGGATGTGCCTGGCCCTGCTGGGCAATCGGGTATCGGACATGTCATGCCTGATGGATACGCTGGCCGGCCACCTACCCCGCCTCGGGGGTGAAATTCTCATCGACGGGCAGGACAGGTCCATGGATACAGCCGGGCAGCGCGGCATCGGCCTGTTCAGTCCGCGGGATCATTTGTTCGCGCATATGACGGTGCGGCAGAACGTGGCCTTCCCGCTCGGGGCACGCGGATACGATCGGTCCTCTATCGCCGCCCGGGTCAATGAGACTCTGGCCCTGACGGGTCTGGATGGACGTGCCGAGCAAACACCGAAGGCTCTGGAGCCACAGGAAGCGTGGCGGGCCCGGCTGGCCCGGCTGCTGGTCTTCGCCCCTCCCGTGCTGCTGTTGGATGACCCCTTTGCGAAGCTCGAACCTGACGACCGCAGCACCCTGCGACAGGTGCTGGCCCGGCTGGCCAGGGCACAGAATCTGACGATGCTGCTGGCCACCCGTGACCGCGAGGACGCCTTGCTGCTGGGGGATCGGATCGGCGTTCTGTCCGGCCGCACGCTGCTGCAGACGGGGCGACCGGTTGATCTGTTCGACAACCCGGCCTGTGCCGCGGTTGCCGCCGATTTCGGCGATGCCAATACCCTGACCGGCCGCGTCGGCGCGGTGGAGGACGATGTGGCCCGGGTTCACCTGGCCAACGGATGCGTGGTCGAAGCGCGGGCTGCCGAAGGCTTGGCTCCGGACATGCTCTGCACGTTGTGCATCCGTCCGGATCGAATCGCGACCTTATTCCCTTCAGGCCGCGCAACTGCCGACCCTGAAGAAGGAACATTGCCCGCCAGCCTGGTCGCACTGCATCATATGGGCGATCACATTCGTCTGCGTTTCCGCCTGGGCGACGGGCAGGAAATCCTGGTGCGGCGTCCGCCGGCGCAAAGCCTGACGGGTCTGGAACCCGGGCGACCGGCCCAATTGGCCTGGCCGCCCGTGCATGCGGTGGCCTTTCCGTTTCGCGGTGAAATGAGCTAGCGTTCGACACCCGTCGCCATTCGAAAGTTTGTCCCCCTGTCCGGTTCGTCCTGTCCACGTCGCCGACCGCTCCGCTATCTGGTCGGGATTTTCATGCTTCTGCTGGCGCTGACGCCGACCCGGCTTGAAGCCAAGAGCCGGTGGCGGACGCACGCGCTGGTGGTCAATAGCTGGGGTGGTGCCTTGGGCAAGGCTCAAGCCGAGGCGTTCTTTCGTCCTTTCGCGGCCAGTTCGGGTGCCAGCGTGCTGCATTATATCTGGGACGGCAATCTGCCGGTCCTGGCAGAACGTCCGCCCATCGGGCGCGGCACCTGGATGCTGGCGTTGATGGAAGACAGCACGGCCCGTATCGCCTGCCTGCAGGGCCAATTGCAGCGGCTGGGCGGCAGTCCGGGCAGCGCCGATGCTTGTGGCGTGCCTGCTCTGCATGATGGAATCGCCCTGGCCTGGGACCGCGGCCGGGTGCCGAGCGCCCCCCATTGGGCGGATTTCTGGAACGTTGTCCGCTATCCCGGCAAGCGTGGTCTGCGCAAGGATCCGCGTTCCACCCTGGAAATTGCCCTGATGGCTGACGGCGTGCCGGCGTCCGATGTCTACACCGTCCTGGCCACGCCGGAAGGCGTCGCCAGGGCGTTCCACAAGCTCAGCCAGTTGCGTCCCTATATCGTCTGGTGGACCGATGCTGCGGACTCGGCACGCATTATCGGCAATGGCAGCGTGCTGATGACCAGCGCCGCCGCGGGCGAGGTCGCCGCCATGCAGGATGCGGCGGGCCATCGCGATGTCGGGCTGCAATGGGACCAGAGCCTGGACGACGTGCTGTGCTGGGGGGTCGCAACCGGACTGGATGATGCGACGCGGGCCAAGGTGCGCGCGCTGCTGACTTACATGGGTCAACCCGAACAGGTGACGCGCTTCGCTGCCTTATATCATGGTCGCCCTGTTTCCGGACCGCAGCCCATCCCCATGGATGCGGCCTTCTGGCAGGCCCATCTCCCGGAACTGACCAAGCGGTTCGCGGACTGGCTGGCGGCGCCTTCGTGACAGGCCGAATGATGTCCGCCTTGTTGACCTTGGCGGGCGGCAGCGGCGGTGCCACGCTGATCTTTCTCGTCTGTCTGGCCCTGCGCGGCCTGCGTATCGCGTGTGCGCTGATCGCTGCCCGCATCATGGCATCGATGCTCCTGATCCCGGGTGTCATGGTTGCGGCATCGCCGTCGCTCTTACCCGACGGCATGATTACCGGCGCGCTGCTGCGCGGGGCATGCCTGGTGCCGATGATCGTGCTCCTGCCGCTACGGGCATTATCGGCCCTGCCGCGGGACATGACCCGTACAGCCCGGGGGCTGGGGGCCGGGCAGGCGGCGCGCCTGCGCATGCTCTGGTTGCCGCTGCTTGGCCCGGCCGTGCTGGCGGCAATGGCGCTGGCCATGGCGGCTACGATTTTGCTGGCTCTGTATGGCGGATCACGGGGGCGGCCGCTTGTCTTCTCAGCCACGACCCAATCCCATATGATCGTCGACCATGACCGATACTCCTCCATTCTGGCAGACTCGGCGCCTGGACGAAATGACGGCCGAGGAATGGGAAGCGCTGTGTGACGGCTGCGGCAGATGCTGCCTGCACAAGCTGCGCGAGGATGAGACGAACGAGGTCCTTTATACCAACGTTGCCTGCCGCTTGCTGGACCTGGAAACCTGCCGTTGCTCCGACTATGCGCAGCGGCGGCGCAAAGTCCCCGATTGCGTGCAGTTGACGCCCGAGGCATTGGCCGACATCGATTGGCTGCCGCCCAGTTGCGCCTATCGCCTGTTGGCCGAGGGCCGCCCCCTGGCGTGGTGGCACCCTCTGGTATCCGGTTCGCCCGACACCGTACACCAGGCCGGAATTTCCGTCCGCGGCCGGGCACTCAGCGAACGCCGCGCCGGCCTGCTGGAACATCACATCGTCGATTGGCCCGGCACCATGCCCAAGCCGCGCCGTCCCAAGCTGCGCCGCGTGGATTGATGAACGCCCTCTCCGGCACGGACAAGGCGGCGAAGCAGACTGTGTCGCTGGAGGGGCGTGATATCTCCGTCTTCTGGCGTCACTCCCTCCAGGCGCGCCGGGTCACCCTGCGGATTGATCCCAGACAGGCCGGCGTCGTCGTCACCCTGCCGCCTCGCACGACACGTGAAGCCGGCCTGGCGCTGCTACGCACCCACGCGATCTGGGTTTTCAGTCGGTTGGATCACCTGCCGCCGGATGCGCCATGGCATGATGGCGGCCAGGTGCTGCTGGATGGCCGCCCGCATGCCATTCGTCACTGCCCGCATGCGCGGGGCGGCGTATGGATCGAAGGCGAGACCATCATGGTCAGTGGAGAGGCCGAGTTCATGCGCCGCCGTCTCGGCGCCTTTCTCAGGCAGGAGGCGCGGCGCCGTCTGTCCGCGCGCATGGCCCAACTGGCCGAACAGTCAGGCCTGCGGCCACGGCGGCTGGCGATCAAGGACACCAGCAGCCGCTGGGGTAGCTGCAATTCGGACGGAACGATCATGCTCAGTTGGCGCCTTCTGATGGCGCCGGCAGAAATCCAGCACTATGTCATTGCCCACGAACTGGCACATCTGCGGCATCTGAATCATGGGTCGGATTTCTGGATGCTGGTCGCCAGTCTGACCCCTCACCGCCATATGGCGGAAACCTGGCTCCGGCGTCATGGACCCGCTCTGTTGCGCATGGCTTGAAAGGACCCCGGGCAACAAAAACCGGGCCCGCGGATTTTACCGCCTTGGCGAGTGTGCTAGACGACGGGCCGGGCGAGCTTGGCGGAATGGTAGACGCACGAGACTTAAAATCTTGCGCCCGCAAGGGCGTGCGGGTTCGAGTCCCGCAGCTCGCACCATCTTTCGTGTCCGATCCGCCGTCAGACGGTGAATTGTTCCGCCAGGATCCGTTCGGACAGGCTCTGGCCGGGATCGAACAACAGGGTGGTCTGGATCGCCCGGTCTTCGGCAATTTCGACCGACACGACGTCCCGCACTTCGGTAAAATCAGCCACAGCGGCGACAGGGCGCTTCTCGGGTTCCAGGATCGTCAGCCGTACCCGTGCCGCCGATGGCAGCAGTGCACCGCGCCAGCGTCGGGGGCGAAAGGCGCTGATCGGCGTCAAGGGCAGCAGATTGGCCGACAGCGGTACGATCGGCCCGTGCGCCGACAGGTTATAGGCCGTCGATCCCGCCGGCGTTGAAACCAGCACGCCATCGCAGATGAGTTCGGGCATCCGCACCCGGTCATCGACCTCGATCTGGATCTTGGCTGCCTGACGGGTTTCGCGGAACAGAAACACGTCGTTCAGCGCCAGCGCTTCGATGATCTCGCCCGACGATTTCTGCGCGGTCATGCGCAAAGGGTGCAGAGTCGCCGCCTGTGTCTGCGTCAGGTGCATGGGCAGATCATCCGGAATCGCCGGATTCATCAGGAACCCGACCGATCCGCAATTGATTCCGTAGACCGGGGTCGTCTGGCCCAGCATCATATGCAGGATTTCCAGCATGAACCCATCCCCGCCCAGGCAGATGACGGCATCGGCCTCCTGCGGCGTATGCTGGCCGTAGCGGGCAGTCAGGCTTTCCAGTGTTCGGTGGGCACCAGGATTCGGCGCCGCGATGAAGGCGAGCCGCCGTGGCGGCTGCCCCGACGGCCAGACGGGGGGATGGATCTCGTTCATGGCGCGCCCCGCAAAATGACCGGGTCCAGGATCAGGCGGCCCAGCATTCAGGATGTCAGGCGGCGATGGTCCATCACCGGAATTCCGGCACGGACACGTTCGACCATGTCCAGGTCCAGCCGCGCGGTCACCCAGCCGATGCCGTTCGAGGCCTGGGCTACGACTGTACCCCATGGATCGATGATCATCGAATGGCCGTAAGTCTTCCGTGCATTTCCATTGGCGTCGGCATGCGTGCCGGTAGTGCCGCATGCCACGACCCAGCACTGGGTCTCGATCGCCCGCGCGCGCAGCAAGGTCTGCCAGTGCGCCTCGCCCGTTTCGGCGGTAAAGGCGGCAGGCAGGATGATCAGGTTCGCGCCTTGCCGCCTCAAGGACAGGAACAGTTCGGCGAACCGGATATCGTAGCAGATGGCCAGGCCGGCCATGAACGGTCCGACCGGTACCGTCACGACATTCCGGCCCGGCGCATAGGTATCGCTTTCACGATAGCCCTCGCCCCCGGGAGTGGTGATGTCGAAGAGGTGAATCTTGCTGTAGCGCGCGCGCTCCACCCCATCGGGGCCGAAGATCAGGCTGGTGTTCAGCAGCCGGTCCCCGCAACGTTGTCCGATCGAGCCGCCATGCAGGGTAATGCCATGGGCATGCGCGGTTTCGCTCAGGAAGCGATAAAGCGGGCCGACGCCGCCTTCCGGTGCGCCTGGCGGAGGCAATTCCTCGGCACTGGCGAATTTCACCTCGGCGGTCCCGCCGAGACAACTCCATATTTCCGGTAGTACCACCAGGTCCGGCCGGTCGGCGGAAACCGCAGCGGCAATCAGGCGCCGTGCCTCGGCGATATTATCCGGCAAGGACGCGCCGGGGGCCATCTGGATGACAGTGGTGCGCACCGGAAGCTCCGTCCGATCGTAGAAGGCTGATCCATCGGCCCGTTCACAGGGTCATGGACTGCGGGGGTTATGCCTTCGCTTATAAGATGCGTGCCCGATGCCCCGCAACTGCCGCACGGATATTCGGGCGGCGTTCAGGCCGCGCCGACGAAGGAGGCGGCAGGATACCCCTGGACGAACAGCAGGGTGCGCAGCGTCGTATGATCCACGCGATTGGCCACGGCGGCGCGTACGATCGGCTTGCCGTGAAAGGCGATGCCCAGCCCGGCGTCGCGCAGCATGTTCAGATCGTTCGCGCCGTCTCCTACCGCCATGGTGGCGGCCGGCTTCAACCGTCCGGCTTCGGCCAGCCGTCGCAGGTGCGCGCGCTTGGCGTCGGGTCCAAGGATCGGCTCGGCGACGGTGCCGGTCAGCATACCCTCCCGGCTTTCCAGCACGTTGGCATGATGCTCGCTGAATCCGCACAGCGACGCGACCCGTCCGGTAAAGAAGGTGAAGCCACCCGATACCAGCGCGGTGCGGGCGTTGTGCGCACGCATCGTCGCCACCAGCTCGCGCGCGCCTTCATTCAGCCGCACATCCTTCCAGGCGGCTTCCAGCAGCGAGTCCGGCAGTCCGGCCAGCAGCCCGACCCGTTCGCGCAGGGCAGCCGCGAAATCGATCTCGCCATTCATCGAGCGGCGGGTGATCTCGGCGATACGCTCGCCGATGCCGGCATGGGCGGCCAGATCGTCCAATGTCTCGTTGGCCACGATGGTGCTGTCCATGTCCGCGACCAGAAGCCCTTTGCGCCGTCCGCGCGAACGCGTCAGAAGGGTGTCGACATGGCGCGGGCCGAAGACCGCGCGGATCGTCTCCAGCGTCGGCATTCCGTCGCCGGGGGGCGGACAGGGGATCTCGGCGGCCTCGCCGGGCGACAGGATGGTGGGGGTGCCGCCCTTCACCATGTCGCGCGCCGCGCCGATATGGGCATCGGTCAGGGTCGTGGCTGCGCGATTGGCGACGAGTGTAAGGATATGGGACAGCGACATGATGCCGATGCGTGTGACAGGGATGGCGCCGTGACGCAAGCGGCGGATTCACGCGCTCGGCCGATCCTCGTGATCGCCGGGCCGACCTGCTCGGGCAAGTCGGCGCTGGCCATGGCGGTGGCCCATGCGACGAACGGCGTCGTCATCAACGCGGACTCGATGCAGGTCTATCGCGAACTGCGCATCGTCACCGCGCGTCCCAGTCCGCAGGACGAGGCCGAATTGCCGCACCGTCTCTACGGGATCCTGCCGGCCGCGCAGCCGGGCAGCGTCGCCTGGTGGCGTACGCAGGCCCTGGCTGAAATCCGGGCGGCGTGGAGCGCAGGCCGCATGCCGATCCTGTGCGGGGGCACCGGCATGTATCTGCGCGCCCTGACCGACGGACTGACCGATATCCCGGACCCCGGACCCGCCGCCCGTGCCGAGGCCCGCGCCCTTGTCGAAGCCGAGGGGCCCGCCGCCCTGCATGCGCGGCTCGCGAAATACGATCCTGAAACCGCTGCCACCCTGCGCCCTTCCGACAGTCAGCGTCTCGCCCGGGCGTGGGAGGTTCTCTCCGGGACCGGCCGTGGCATGATCCATTGGCGCCGCGCCGCAACCCTGCCGCCGCTGGCATGCCGGATGATTGCCGTCCGGTTGGATCCGCCGCGTGATATCCTGCGCGCCGCAATTGCCGCGCGCTTCGCCGTCATGCTTCGGACCGGCGCGGTGGACGAGGTCCGGGCGTTGCTGGCACACTCCCTCCCGCCCAGCCTGCCGGCCATGCGCGCGCATGGCGTGCCGGAACTGACGGCCTGGCTGCACGGAGAGCAGACCCTGGAGGAAGCCGCGCATCACGCCGTGCTGGCAACGGGGCGCTACACACGGCGGCAAGCGACCTGGTTCGCCCACCATCGCCTGGCGGCGGACGCAGACAGCCTGGTCGTCGCGGCACGCATGACGGGGGATGCGCAACAAATGGAAAGAAATGATGTCGATCCCATTTCTTTTATTCTAAGACGGATTGACGCGGGGCCTCAGTTTCCCTAAACCCCCGACATTCCGCCCGAATGGCCACCATCAGGTGCCCATGAACAGCTCGGGTGGAGGAGCAAGGAACATGAACGCGACACCGAACCTGAACGACCTGAAGTTGAACACGCGCACCCAGGCTGGGGACGTCGTCCTCTCCGGGGCCGAGGTTCTGCTTCGCGTTCTCGTCGATCAGGGGGTCGAGGTCGTCTTCGGCTATCCGGGTGGCGCCGTTCTGCCGATCTATGACGCGCTGTTCAAGCAGAACGCGATCCGTCACGTGCTGGTCCGGCACGAGCAGGCAGCCGTGCACGCTGCCGAAGCCTATGCTCGCTCGACCGGCAAGGTCGGCGTGGTGCTGGTCACCAGCGGCCCGGGCGCGACCAATGCCGTCACCGGCCTGGTGGATGCGCTGATGGATTCCATCCCGGTGGTGTGCTTCACGGGACAGGTCGGCGTGCCGCTGATCGGCACCGATGCGTTCCAGGAAGCCGACACGACCGGCATCACGCGCCCGGCGACCAAGCATAATTATCTGGTCAGGCGTGCCGCCGACCTGTCCCGGGTGGTGCACGAGGCCTTTCATATCGCCCGCAGCGGCCGCCCTGGCCCCGTGGTGGTCGACCTGCCGAAGAACGTGACGGTGGGGCCGGCGCCGTATCAGCCTGCGTCGCGCGCGCCGCACCCGTCCTATCGCCCACGCACCGAGCCGGACCGCGATGCCGTGGCGCGTGCCGTCGCGGCCATGAAGCAGGCCAGGCGGCCGCTTTTCTACACGGGCGGGGGCATTATCAATGCCGGCCCCCGCGCCAGCGAGTCGCTGCGTCGCCTGGTGCGGATGACAGGCTTTCCCTGCACCTCCACGCTGATGGGGCTGGGCGCCTATCCGACCACCGACCGTCAGTTCCTGGGCATGCTGGGCATGCACGGCACGTACGAAGCCAATCTGGCCACCCATGGCTGCGATGTGCTGATCGCACTGGGTGCGCGCTTCGATGATCGCGTCACCGGGCGGCTGGATGCGTTCTCGCCGGATTCGTTCAAGATCCACGCCGATATCGATCCGTCGCAGATCAACAAGATCGTGCAGGTCGACGTGCCGGTCCTGGGCGATGCAGGCCGTATCATCGACATGATGATCGAGGAATGGGAACGGCAGACCGAAACGCCCGATGCGGCCGCCCTGTCCCAATGGTGGCAGCAGATCGATGCATGGCGGGGCATCCGCAGCCTGCATTTCGAACAGGACATGGCGCCGTCGGCGATCATCCGGCCGCAATATGCCGTTCGCCGCCTCTACGAACTGGCGATGGAAACCCGGCGCGACACCTATGTCTCGACCGAAGTCGGCCAGCACCAGATGTGGGCGGCCCAGCATTTCCAATTCGACAAGCCGAACCGCTGGCTGACCTCGGGCGGCCTGGGGACGATGGGCTACGGCCTGCCGGCGGCGGTGGGCGTGCAGATCGCCCATCCCGACGCCCTGGTCATCGATATCGCAGGCGAGGCGTCGACCCTGATGAACATCCAGGAACTGGGCACGATCGCCCAGTACCGCCTGCCGGTGAAGCTGTTCATCCTGAACAACCAATATATGGGCATGGTGCGCCAATGGCAGGAATTGCTGCATGGTTCGCGCTATTCCGAAAGCTATAGCGCGGCCCTGCCGGATTTTGTCCGTCTGGCCGAAAGCTTCCATGCCCGCGGCCTGCGTGCGTCCTGCGTCGGTGAGCTGGATGACGTCATCCGCGCCATGCTGGCCGAACCGGGCGCGGTGGTGGCCGATATCTGCGTGGCGCAGGACGAGAACTGCTATCCGATGATTCCGTCCGGCGCCGCCCACAACCAGATGCTGCTCGGCCCGGAACAGGATGACGAGGTCAAGGTCAGTGCCGAGGGCCGCATGCTGGTCTGATCGGCGCGCCCGCTATCGCATCGGCCGGGGGTGCCCGGCCGCCTCGTCCCCATCCCTGCCGGCACGGAGGTCACGCATGCCCCGCGCCGGTCGCCATTTCAGGAAGAGCCATCATGACCACGCAGGAGGAGACGACGATCTCCGCGGTCATTTCCATTCTGGTCGAAAACGAAAGCGGCGTACTGGCCCGCGTGATCGGCCTGTTTTCCGGCCGCGGCTACAATATCGAAAGCCTGACCGTCGCTCCGGTCGAGGAATCGCGTCACCAGTCGCGCATCAATATCGTCACCTCCGGCACGCCGCAGGTGATCGAGCAGATCAAGGCGCAGGTGGGTCGCCTGGTGCCGGTCTATCGGGTAGCCGACCTGACCGCACTGGGCCCGCACGTGGCCCGTGAAATGGCGCTGGTGAAAGTCGTCTCGTCCGGCGAGGCCCGGACCGAGGCGCTGCGCATCGCCGAGGCCTTTCGCGCCCGTGCCGTCGATACGACGGCTACATCCTTTATCTTCGAACTGACCGGCGCGACCGACAAGCTCGATTCCTTTATCGACCTGATGCGTCCGCTGGGCCTGGCCGAGGTGTCCCGTACCGGCGTCGCCGCGATCATCCGGGGTCCCCGGACGATCTGATCCCGCAGGTCCCTTTTTTCCACCGTTTCAACAGGAGTGTTTTCCATGCGCGTGTATTACGATCGCGACGCCGACGTGAACCTGATCAAGTCCAAGAAGGTCGCGATCATCGGCTATGGCAGCCAGGGCCACGCCCATGCCAACAACCTGAAGGACAGCGGCGTCACCGAGATGGTGATCGGCCTGCGCCCCGGCTCCACCGCCGTGGCCAAGGCCGAGGCTGCGGGCTTCAAGGTGATGGACCCGTCCGCCGCCGCGGCGTGGGCCGACGTGGTCATGGTCCTGACCCCGGATGAGGGCCAGGGCGCGCTGTACAAAGAACATCTGGAAGCGAACCTGAAGCCGGGGGCCGCGCTGGCGTTCGCCCACGGCCTGTCGATCCATTTCCGCATCATCGAGGCTCGTCCCGACCTGGACGTGTTCTTGATCGCGCCCAAGGGCCCGGGCCACACCGTGCGCTCCGAATATCAGCGCGGTGGCGGAGTACCCTCGCTGGTCGCCGTGGCGCAGAACGCATCGGGCAACGCGCTCGAAATCGCGCTGTCTTATGCGTCGGCCAATGGCGGCGGCCGCGCCGGCATTATCGAGACCACCTTCAAGGAGGAAGTCGAAACCGACCTGTTCGGCGAACAGGCCGTGCTGTGCGGCGGGCTGGTCGAGCTGATCCGCGCGGGTTTCGAAACGCTGGTCGAGGCCGGCTATGCCCCTGAAATGGCCTATTTCGAGTGCCTGCACGAAACCAAGCTGATCGTCGACCTGATCTATGAAGGCGGCATCGCGAACATGAACTATTCGATCTCGAATACCGCGGAATATGGCGAGTATGTCACGGGCCCGCGCATCGTGACGCCGGAAACCAAGGCCGAGATGAAGCGCGTCCTGACGGATATCCAGGACGGCACGTTCGTGCGCAACTTCATCCTGGAAAACCAGTCGGGCAATGTCGGCTTCAAGGCGATCCGTGCGCGCAACAACGCACACCAGATCGAACAGGTCGGCGAAAAGCTGCGTGCCATGATGCCGTGGATCGGCAAGAACAAGCTGGTCGACAAGACCCGCAACTAAGGGTCCGCCCGGAAATGCGCATGCTGGCGATAATCTGACGCGCATTTCCTGCGCTCCGCGGCGACCGGTCAATAAGGTCGCCGCGCTTTTGGTGCTCGAAAACACATGCTGAACGCGGCCTTTCCGGGCCGGAGCGCAGTGGGCCCGTAGGTCTGATCGTGCGATCTGGGGCCCTCCGTCACCTACGGGGCATAATCGGCGATTCCCAGCCCCGGCTGCACCAGTTCGCCGATGAACAAGGCGATCTTGTGTGAATGCGCGGTACTGATGGTGTGGATGGCATAGAAGGTCACCGGATCCGGCTCCCAGGCCTCCATCACCGTCACCAGCCGCCCATCTCGCAGATGGTCTTCGACTTCCCAGAGCGATTTCTGCGTCAACCCCATCCCATCCAATGCCCATTGAACCGGCAGTTCCGAATGGCTGGATGCCAGATGGCCGTCCACGCGGTAGATGCGCGTATTCTCTCCGCGGCCGAACCGCCACGTGCCGCGGCATTGGCCGCTCGTATTCGCCACCAGACAGGCATGCCGGGCCAGGTCGCCCGGTATCTCGGGTTGCCCGTGCCGGGCGATATAGGCGGGGCTGGCCACCAGCACGCGTCGGCTTTCCATCAGCCGTCGGCCTGCCAGCATGGTATCCACGACCGGCGCTCCGCGAATGGCGATGTCATAACCCTCGCCCACGATGTCGGTCATCCGGTCTTCCAGCGTCAGATGCACGCGAATGTCCGGATGCCGGCGGATAAATCCAGCCACGAAAGGTGCCAGCTTGATCCGTCCGAAGGGCAGGGGGGCGGTCACGCGCAACAAGCCGCCGGGCGCGTTCACCGTTTCGCGCACCCGGGCCTCCATGCCCTCGGTCGCGGACAGGATTGCGGTGGATTCATCCAGATAGATGCGCCCGGCCTCGGTCAATGTCTGCCGGCGCGTGGTCCGCACCAGCAATCGCGTGCCCAGCCGGCGCTCGAGGCGCGACAGCCGATCACTGACGACCGAAATCGCCAGCCCCAGATGGCGCGCCGCCGCCGACAGGCCACCTTGCCGGACGATCTCGACGAAAATCCGCATCTCGTCGGTATCGCGCATTTTTCGTTCGCCTTTCCCGGAAGAAGCTTTCCGAATTTGACGGTTATCATTCCCCGGAGCCGGCGCCCATAGTCCCCGAGGCATATCAAGACAGCCCATCAAGGACTGGGAGATCGTTCATGCAGTATCGTCAGCTCGGCCGCTCCGGCCTGCGCGTATCCGCCTTCACCCTCGGAACCATGACGTTCGGCGGCAAGGGCGCCTTCGCCAAGACCGGCAATACCGACCTCGCGGGCGCCATGCGTCAGATCGACATGTGCATCGCGGCCGGCGTCAACATGTTCGACACGGCCGACATCTACTCCACCGGCCTCTCCGAGGAGATCCTGGGCCAGGCGCTGAAGGGCCGCTCGGGCGAAATTCTCGTCGGCACCAAGGCCCGCTTCCGCATGGGGTCGGGGGCCAACGATGCCGGCCTGTCACGCTATCATATCATGGCGGCGGCCGAGGCCAGCCTGCGCCGTCTGGGCCGCGACCATATCGACCTCTACTACCTGCATGAATGGGACGGCCAGACCCCGCTCGACGAAACGCTCGAAGCGCTGGATACCCTGACCCGCGCAGGCAAGATCCGCTATGCCGGCGTGTCCAATTTCTCCGCCTGGCATATCATGAAGGCGCTCGGCACGGCGGAACGCAACCGACTGATCGCTCCGGTGGCGCAGCAGATCTATTATTCGCTCCAGGCACGCGAAGCCGAATATGAATTGCTGCCCCTCGCCGTGGATCAGGGACTTGGCGTTCAGGTCTGGAGCCCGATGGCGGGCGGCCTGCTTTCCGGCAAGCATCGGCGCGGCCAAGCCGAAGCCCAAGGCACCCGCCAGTTGGCTCAATGGAACGAACCGCCGGTCTACGACGTCGAGAAGCTCTACGACGTCGTCGAAGTGCTGGTGGCGATCGGCCAGGAGCGCGGCGTTTCCGCCGCTCAGGTCGCCTTGGCCTGGGTGGCGCAGCGTCCGGGCGTGACGTCGCTTGTGATCGGCGCGCGTACTGAGGCGCAACTGGCCGACAACCTCGCGGCCGCCGAGCTTGCTCTGTCGGCCGAGGACATGGCACGGCTGGACCGTGTGAGCGCTCCGCCGCTGCTTTATCCGTACTGGCACCAGGCCAGCACGGCGGCGGACCGGCTGTCGCCTGCCGACCTGCTGCTCCTCGGCCCGTCGATCAGAAAGGATTGACCACCGTGCGCCTGTGCTGCGTTCGGCTGTCCATGTGTCTGGTGGGGTTTGCCTGCACCGCCGCTCCGGCCCCGACCCGGGCAGAGGGGGCCGGCATCGTCACGACCCAGAAATTGTCCTGGGAGCTGGCTGAAAAACTGGCAGCGGCGGCGGTGCGCATCTGCGCCGCCCATGGTTGGTCGGTGACCGCCGCGGTGGTCGACCCTTCGGGTCATGAACAGGTCATCATCAAGGGCGATACTGTGCCCTTGCAATCGCTGTCCGTGTCCTATCGCAAGGCCTATACCGCCTATGCCTATGGCATGACCTTCGACAAGGATACGACCAGTGCCCTGATCGCGGCCAAGGTTACCGGTCCGGCCAACGGCGCGCTGAACACGATCCCGCAGGTGCTGTTCATGCCGGGCGGCGCGCTGATCCGCCGGGCCGACCGTTCGGTCCTGGGGGGATTGGGCGTATCCGGCGCCCCGGGCGGCGATCTCGACGAGCAATGCGCCGTCGCCGCGCTAAAGGAAGTCTCCCCCCTGTTTCATTGACCTGCCCGTTCATCGGCCTGCCCTTGGACCGTTCGAGGGACGTCATGCCTTGCGCTCTACCTGCCAGACCCTTGTCATAGCGCATCATTGTTCCCATGTCGGTGCTGTTCCGGGTGTCGCGTCGCCTCATGCAGGGGCGCGGCGCCCGGCCTTCAGGTCGCCTCAGTGAAAGGGACATGGGATCATGGATATCGAGAAGTTCACCGAACGGTCGCGCGGCTTCCTTCAGGCCGCCCAGACGATCGCGGTGCGGGACTATCATCAGCAATTGACGCCGGAACATCTGCTCAAGGCGCTCCTGGACGATCCCGAGGGCGCGGCGGCCTCGCTGATCCGTGCCGCCGGCGGCCAGGTACCGGCCATCCAGGCCGAAATCGCGGCCGCCCTGGCGAAGCTGCCCCGTGTTCAGGGAGGCGGCGCCGGTCAGCCGCAGGCCACACCCGATTTCGTCCGGGTGCTGGATAAGGCGCAGAGCATGGCGCAGCATGCCGGCGACGAATATGTGGCGCAGGATCGCCTGCTGGTCGCCATCGCGGCGTCGGAAACGCCGGCCGGTCGCGCGTTGCGTGACGGCGGCGCGAGTGCGCAGGCGCTGGAAAAGGCTGTCGCCGCCATCCGCAAGGGGCGCACGGTCACGAGCGGTAACGCCGAGGCCAGCTTCGACGCGCTCAAGAAATATGCGCGCGACGTTACGGAAATCGCCCAGCAGGGCAAACTCGATCCGGTCATCGGCCGGGACGAGGAAATCCGTCGCGCGATCCAGGTTCTGGCCCGGCGCAGCAAGAACAATCCGGTGCTGATCGGCGAACCCGGCGTTGGCAAGACTGCCATCGTCGAAGGTCTGGCCCTGCGTATCGTGAACGGCGACGTACCCGAGGCGCTGAAGAACAAGAAGCTTTTGTCGCTCGACCTCGGCGCGCTGGTTGCCGGCGCGAAATTCCGCGGCGAGTTCGAAGAGCGTCTGAAGGCGGTGCTGAAGGAAATCGAAAGCGCCGAGGGACAGGTCATCCTCTTCATCGATGAAATGCATACCCTGGTCGGGGCTGGTCGGTCGGATGGGGCGATGGACGCCTCCAACCTGATCAAGCCGGAACTGGCGCGGGGCACCCTGCATTGCATCGGTGCCACCACGCTGGACGAGTACCGCAAATATATCGAGAAGGACGCGGCGCTCGCCCGGCGCTTCCAGCCCGTCTATGTCGGCGAGCCCTCGGTTGCCGACACGATTTCGATCCTGCGCGGCATCAAGGAAAAATACGAACTTCATCACGGCGTACGGATCAGCGACAACGCCCTGGTGGCGGCGGCGACGCTGTCGAACCGCTACATCACCGACCGGTTCCTGCCGGACAAGGCGATCGATCTGGTGGACGAGGCGGCCAGCCGCCTGCGCATGCAGATCGACAGCAAGCCCGAGGAGCTGGACGAACTCGATCGCCGGCTGATCCAGTTGAAAATCGAACGCGAGGCGATCCGCAAGGAGGAAGATCCGGCCAGCCGTGAACGCCTGGTCAAGCTGGAAGCCGAACTGGCCGAACTGGAAGAAAAATCCAATGCCATGACCGCGGCCTGGCATGCGGAAAAGGACCGGGTCAACGCGGTGCAGAAGATGAAAGAGCAGCTTGACCAAGCCCGCTCGGACGTCGAGGTCGCGCAGCGCCGGGGCGATCTGGCTCGGGCGTCGGAGTTGATGTACGGCGTCATCCCCGGCCTCCAGGAGCAGATCGCCCGCGTGCAGGAAGAAAATGAGGCGGCGGCTAAGGGCGCGGGCCTGGTGAGTGAGGCCGTGACCGAACAGGGTGTCGCGTCCGTCGTCTCGCGCTGGACCGGCGTGCCGGTCGATCGCATGCTCGAAGGCGAGCGTGCCAAGCTGCTGCGGATGGAGGACGAGCTGCGCCGCAGTGTCGTCGGCCAGGAACCGGCGCTGAAGGCCGTGGCGCATGCCGTCCGCCGTGCCCGCGCCGGCCTGCAGGATCCCAATCGTCCGATCGGCTCGTTCCTCTTCCTTGGTCCGACGGGCGTGGGCAAGAC
This sequence comes from Nguyenibacter vanlangensis, assembly GCF_013376155.1. Taxonomy (GTDB): domain Bacteria; phylum Pseudomonadota; class Alphaproteobacteria; order Acetobacterales; family Acetobacteraceae; genus Gluconacetobacter; species Gluconacetobacter vanlangensis. The sequence continues at coordinate 1,145 of NZ_JABXXP010000010.1, read as the reverse complement.
CGAACTGTGCAAGGCTCTGGCCCGGTTCCTGTTCGACGATGAAAAGGCGCTGTTGCGCGTGGATATGAGCGAGTTCATGGAAAAACACGCCGTATCCCGCCTGATCGGCGCCCCGCCGGGCTATGTCGGGTACGAAGAAGGTGGCGTGCTGACCGAAGCGGTGCGGCGGCGTCCCTACCAGGTCATCCTGTTCGATGAGGTCGAAAAGGCGCACGAGGACATCTTCAACGTGCTGCTGCAGGTGCTCGATGACGGACGACTGACTGACGGGCAGGGGCGGACGGTCGATTTCCGCAACACGATCATCGTCCTGACCAGCAATCTGGGGGCGCAGGTTCTGGCTCATCTGCCGGACGACGAATCCGCCGAAATGGCGCAGGCCGAGGTCATGAAGGCGGTGCGTGAGCATTTCCGGCCGGAATTCCTCAATCGGCTGGACGAGATCATCCTGTTCTCGCGCCTGCGGCGTGAGGACATGACCCGCATTGTTGATATCCAGATCGGTCGTCTGCGCAAACTGCTGGAAGATCGGCATATCGAGATGGTCCTGGACGAACCTGCCCATCTGTGGCTGGCGGAAGAAGGCTACGATCCGGTCTATGGCGCCCGCCCGCTGAAGCGCGTCATCCAGCGCATGCTGCAGAACCCGCTGGCCGGCTTGCTGCTGGATGGCACGATCCACGACGGTGATATGGTGCGCATCTCGGCTGACGATGTCGGACTGACGATCAACGGCAATCGGCTGGACGTGTCGTGATGCCGTGCTGAAGGGGGCCGCGCCCCCTTCAGCAACCTGTCATGCAAACGCAGAAAAAATTTCATCTTTTTTGCGCGGGTTTCGAAACGGACTGACGAAAAATAGACGATTTTTCGCAGAAAACAGTGCTTTTTCCGGTATCGGACGGCCGCGTTGACAGCGCCCCCCAATCCCCGTAAAAGCCGCTTCACCGAACGGCACCGCCCTTCGGAAACGCTCATTGACAATTGAAGAGAGAAGAGAACGGAAGGGATATGTTGACGGCGTCCTGGCGGTTTGGGCTTTGTGCCTGGATTGTTTAGGGGATTGGGTGCCTGGTTTGTTTCTGGGTATTTGGTCTTAGGGGCGCTGTTGGATGTATGTCTTTTGGATATGCGTTTTTATGGTG
>NZ_JABXXP010000009.1 GCF_013376155.1 Nguyenibacter vanlangensis | reverse complement strand
CCTGGGCTTCGCGGCGTGGGAAATCGCGCAGGCCAAGCTGCTCTGGCTGCCGCGCCCGTTCTTCGGCACGCCGCAGGACCTGCTGGACGTCTTCCTGACGGACTGGAAGCGGCTGGGCGACAGCCTGCTGCACTCGCTGGGCCTGCTGGCGGTGGGATATGGCACGGGATCGGCGCTGGGCATCGCCACCGGCGTCGGGCTGGGCCGTTCGCCGCGCGTCCGCTACTGGGTGCAGCCGGTGATCCGCCTGATCGGCCCGTTGCCCCCCGTGGCGCTGCTGCCGGTGGCCTTCGTGCTGATCCCCTCCAGCCGGCTGGCCAGCGAGGCCCTGCTTGCCCTGGCGGCCGGCTTTCCCACCGCCATTCTCACCTGGTCCGGCGTCGCCGCCGTCGATCCGGCCTATTACGACGTCGCCCGCACCATGGGCGCGCGCAACCGCTTCCTGGTGCTGCGCGTCGCCCTGCCCGCCGCGATGCCGCAGATCTTCGTCGGCCTGTTCATGGGGCTGGGCGTCTCCTTCGCCACCCTGGTGGTGGCCGAAATGCTGGGCGTGAAGTCCGGCCTGGGCTTCTACATGCAATGGGCCCAGGGCTGGGCGGCCTATCCCAACATGTATGCGGCGCTGCTGGTGATGTCGCTGATGTGTACGGGACTGGTCACGCTGCTGTTCAAATTACGCGACCGCGTCCTGTCCTGGCAGAAGGACGGGCTGAAATGGTGAGCATCCGTCCCCTCGGGCTGCAACTCGCGCATATCGACCATGGCTATACGATCGGCGGCGCCTTCACCCCGGTTCTCGACGAGATCAGCCTGACCATCGCACCGGGCGAGTTCGTCGCCCTGCTCGGCCCCTCGGGCTGCGGCAAATCCACCCTGCTGCGCCTGATCGCGGGGCTGGAGACGCCGCGATCAGGCACGATCCTGGCCGACGGCATCTCCATCACCGGTCCGGGCCCCGACCGCATCGTGATGTTCCAGGACCCGACGCTCTATCCATGGCGCACCGTGCGCGGCAACGTGGCGCTGGGCCGCGACATCGCCGGCCGCAAAGACCCGGAAGCGGTCGAGGCCGCGATCGAACTGGTCGGGCTGAAGGGCTTCGAACGCGCCTGGCCGCATCAGCTTTCCGGCGGCATGGCCCAGCGCGCCGCCCTGGCCCGCGCGCTGGTCAACGACCCGCGCCTGCTGATCCTCGACGAACCGCTGGGCAAGCTGGACAGCCTGACGCGCCTGACGATGCAGGCCGAATTGCTGCGCCTGTGGCGCGATCGCGGCTTCACCGCCATCATGGTCACCCACGATGTCGAGGAAGCCCTGCTGCTGGCGACGCGCATCGTGGTCTTCAGCCCTCGCCCCGCCCGCATCGTCGGCGACCTGACGATCGACCTGCCCCCTCACCGCCACCGCGACGACCGACGCCTGCTGGCACTGCGCAGGGATATCCTGGTCCAGCTCGGACACAGCGCGGACTGGTAAAAGACGGAAGGCGCGCCGCCGCATGGCGGCGCGCTGCCTGACTTTTTACCCTGCAGCGACTCTGCTCCGCGTGTCGAGCGCAGCGACACGCTCACGCACCAGCGGAATCAGGTCGCGCCCGTAGCGCTCCGCGTCCGCCAGAGGCTCGAACCCCCGGATCAGAAAATTCTCGATTCCCAGCGCGTAATAATCGAGCAGCGCATCGGCGACCTGTTCGGGCGTGCCGACCAGGCCGGTCGAATTGCCGGCGGCACCCGTCACCTGCGCCACGCCGGTCCACAGGCGCTTGTCCCGCCGCAGGCCGGACGCCGTTTCCAGCAGGCGGCGCGATCCGTCATTGGGCGGCCGGTGCCCGCTGGTCGGCAATCCGGCTGCTTCGCGGTTCGCACGCACCTGTTCGACGATCTCCGCCGCGCGTTTCCATGCCGCGTCCTCAGTCTCCGCGATCACCGGCCGCAGGGACAGGGAAAATCCGATCGTGCGTCCATGGCGCGCAGCGGATGCGCGGACGCGCGCCACGATTTCCCGCGTGGCGTCCAGCGTTTCGCCCCAGGTCGCGTAGACATCGGCATGCCGCCCGGCCACGTCGATCGCCTCGGCCGAGGTGCCTCCGAAAAAGACGGGCAGGTTCCGCGGCTGGACGGAACTGAACGCCTGACGGACATGATAGAAGCGGCCGTCATGATCGAACGGTGCCGTAGCCGACCATTCCTGCCGCAGGATGCCCAGATATTCGTCGCTGCGCGCGTAGCGTTCGGCCTTGGTCGTGCCCACATCGCCGTCCCGCGCCATTTCCTCGTCCGCGCCGCCGGTGATGATATGCACCGCCACCCGCCCCTGGGAGAGCTGGTCCAGCGTCGCGAGCTGCCGCGCCGCCAGGGTGGGCTGGGTAAAGCCGGGCCGGTGAGCGACCAGGAAGCCGAGCCGCGTCGTCAGCGCGGCGCCATAGGCCGCGACGATCTGGCTTTCGGGCGAATTGGAACCGAAGGGGATCAGGACGCGATCGAAGCCGCCATCTTCCTGCACGCGCAGGGCCGCCTGCACGTATTCCCTGTCGAGCGAGCGCCTGCGCACCCCCGCATGCAGTTCCGAACTGTTGTTGCAGCCGATATAGCCGATAAAATTCACGGGCATGACGTTTCTCTCCGACACATCATGGAAGGATCGCCACTCTCCGCGACGGCCGCCGCCGATGTCATTCGAGAAAAGGTCAAGTCTCGCTCCATCATTCCTTATGCGTCGCGACATACCCCGGCCGTATCAGCCGGCATCAAGAATGATATGAAAACTCGTCATTTTTCCGGACGATTTTCACGTTCTATCGTCATCGGCACAGCAATGGACAAGACGCACATGTGGGCGTTCGAGAGCGACGTACTCGTCATCGGTGGGGGCATGGCGGCCGCCTGGGCCGCGATTTCGGCCGCCCGCGAGGGCGCATCCGTCACCCTGGTGGATAAGGGCTTTGTCGGTACCAGCGGGGTGACGGCGACCGGCGGGCCGAACCATTGGTGGGTGCCGCCGGATCCCGCCCGGCGCGAGGCCGCCATCCGCCGCCGCCTGGAGACGGCGTACGGGCTGGCCGACGCGGACTGGATGGCCAGGGTGATCGACGTCACCTGGCGGACGCTGCCGGATCTCGCGGCGTACTACCCCTTCAGCGGCGACGGCCAGGGCGGGACCTATTACTCCGGCGTGCGCGGCCCGGACTATATGCGTGGCCTGCGCCGCTACGCCCTGGCGCTGGGGGTGCGCGTGCTGGACCATCACCCGGCCCTGGAACTGCTGGCCCGCCCGGACGGCTCGATCGGGGGCGCTGCCGGCTATGCGCGGCTGCAGCGTCAATCCTGGACGGCGCGGGCGGGCGCGGTCATTCTCGCCACCGGCGGCTGCGCGTTCCGGTCGGGACTGATCGGCAGCCACAACAACACGGGCGACGGATATCTGATGGGGGTCGAAGCCGGGGCCGAACTGTCCGGCATGGAGTTCTGCGTCGCCTATTCAATCTCGCCGGCCTGGGCGTCCACCCGTACGCTGCCTTATACGGGTGCGCGCTTCTTTGACGCAGAGGGGCGGCTGCTCGACATTCCCTCGCCGCTGGCGCAAAGGGATTATCTGTGCGCGCTCGCCCGCGCCTTCGCCCAGGGGCCGGTCTTCGCCGATTTGCACGAGGCGCCCGAATTCCTCCGGACCGTCATCCGCAAGATCCAACCCGCGACCCCGACGCCGTTCGAACGGCGGGGGCTGGACATGTTCCGCGATCGCTTTCCCGTGGCGTTGTACGGCGAAGGAACGATCCGGGGAACCGGCGGCCTCAGGATCACCGACGGCGCGTGCCAGACCAGCGTGCCCGGCCTGTATGCGGCCGGCGATGCCGCAACGCGCGAACTGGTTGCGGGTGCCACCAGCGGCGGGGGCGCGCAGAATGCCGCCTGGGCCCTGGCATCCGGCGTCCTGGCGGGAAGCGGAGCGGCCTCGCTGGCACTGATCCTGGGCAAGGGAGGACGCCACGGCCCACTGACTGCCCTGGGACAGGCAGGCCTGCGTCCGCGCGCCACCAGCCGCCCGGTAGACGACCAGGCTGCGATCGGCCTGGCCCGGCACCACATCCTCGACCTCGACCAGGCTTTGTGGCGGAATGCGGAATCGCTGACGACAGCCCGGGCCGAACTAAATGCCGCCTGGGCCGAGATCCAGGACCACCGGCGGGGCGACGGTCTCGGCCTGGTCGCGGCGCGAGAGGCTGCGGCAATGACCGCGACGGCCCGCTGGTGCAATGCCGCCGCCCTGGCCCGCACCGAGAGCCGGGGCATGCATGTGCGCACCGACGTACCGGCCGCCATGCCCGCGCATGATGGCCGATTGCTCGTCGACGGCCTCGACAGGATCAGGACCCGTTTCGAAACCGCGGGCACCAAGGCCAATGCTGCATGATCACCTATATTTTTCCCGAGCGCTGTATCGCGTGCAACGATTGCGTGGCTGCCTGCCCGACCCATGTCCTGGACCCCGGCGCGGGAGGCGTGCCCACCATCGCCCGGCCTGATCAATGCCAGACCTGCTTCATGTGCGAACTTTATTGTCCTGCCGATGCCATTTACGTGGCGCCCGGCCGAGACGAAGCTGAAGCGCCCGACCCGGCGGCCATTCTGGCCTCCGGGCAGCTCGGCCGCGTGCGGCGCGATCATGGCTGGACCGGCGACGACCCCGACCCGTTGTCGGAGTTCTGGCGTCTTGGACCATTGCTGATGGCGGGGGCGGAGATCGCCGCCACACGCCATGCCCGCATGCGCGGGGAAGAGGGTGACGGCCGGGACTGAAACGCGCCGCCGGCCGGCGTCAGAGGCTGAAATTGATCCGGCCGTAGTAATAGCCCCCCGTGATCGGAACGCCGGACGAGTTGGCGTCGTAATAGGAATTGCCGAGATAGGACGTAATCAGCGGCATCCGGCGGGGACGGACATTGAAGATGTTGTTCGCGCCGACAGCGACGTGCCAGCGGCGCGAGAGCCGGTACCCGACTTCCAGATCGGTCAGCCAGCGCGGCGTGTTCACGAACTGATAGAATTGCGTGTTGGAATAGCGGAGCGCGGCCGGCGCCTGGTCCTCATAACTGACATCGTCGACCGTCTGGCCATAGCGGGTCTGGCGCAGATTGATATCCCAATTGCCGATCGTCCAATAGGCATCCAGGATGATCTTGCTGCGCGGGGACGCATTGGTCAGGTAGCCGATTCCCTGGGCGCTCAGCAGCGGGTTACCGTTCGCGTCCTTGGCCAGGTGATGTAGGCGCGTCCGGTTGAGGTTCAGACCCAGGCTGAGATCCAGATTGCCATACTGCCGCAGACGGAACAGGTAATCGGCGGTGATGTCCAGCCCCTGGGTGCGCGTACTGGCACCGTTGGAAAAATAGGTCGCCGATACGTCGTTGGATTGCAGTCCCGTCGGCAGCGTGGCGCCCGTCAGGGCGATGGCCTGTTCGGCGATGGCCCCTTCGTAATTGCCGCCGGCGACGATCCGGTCGCGGATATTGATCTGGTACACGTCGACCGCGACATGGAAACCGTCCACCGGTTCCAGCACGATGCCGCCGCTCGCATTCGTCGACCGTTCCGGTTTCAGCGGCACCGCGCCCAACAGACGCGCCGCCGCCGAATTGACGGCGAGGTCGCCCGTCGCCCCGGTCGGCGACACGTTCAGCGAACTGTAATGTTCCTCGGCCAGCGTCGGGGCGCGGAACCCGTTGCTGATGGTGGCCCGGACCGCGATGCGCCGGGTGAAATCGTACCGCGCCGAGATCTTGCCATTCTCGGTATTGCCGAAATCGGTATAATGCTCGAAACGCCCGGCCAGATCGACATCCAGCTTGCGCGTGACATGCATGTCGGTATCGATATAGCCGGCCCAGATGTCACGGCTCCAGCGGCCCGCATTCTCCGGCATCAGGCCGGCATAAGCCGCCGTCCCGCCCAGCAGATAGGACGGCGGAATGCCCGCACCCACGTCATAGGTCTCCAGCCGATGCTCGGCCCCGAAGGCCAGGTTCAGCTTTCTGCCCAGCACCTGGAACAGCCGGGTGAAATCCAGATCATTCGTCCATTGCGCGTTGCGATAGCTCTCCGCATGGACCGTGGTCGGCGTCCAGCCATAGGCGTCGTAGAAACCGACATTGGCAGTGTTCTTGACGCCGATATCGTCCTCGTCCGCACCATAGGTCGTGCTCAGATCCCAGTGGAACCCCAGGAAACGGTCGCCCTTCAGGCCCAGGGTCGCCGCATAGTCGTTCTCCTCGATCGTCTCCAGCGGCAGGAAACCGTAGGGATAGAGCTGCGGCAAGACCGACGGCAGGCGATAATGTTCGTTGGCTTCGGCGTGACGGTGGCCATAGGTGATAAAACCATAGCCCTGCACGCCTTCGGCCAGAGTCTTGCCGAAATCGATGCCCAGCGTCTCGCGGGTTTCTTCCGGCGTGCTCTGCGCCTGGTCGTCCTGCAATCCGGTGCGGGCGTCGGTGCCGCCATGGACGAAATGGTCGGTGTGATAGGCTTGCCCGCTCAAATGCAGATAACCGTCGCCGCCCAGGGAAAATCCGCCATCCATGCCAACCTGGTACTGCCAGCCATCACCGTTATAGGCATTGGCGCCGGTCTGCGCGGTCATATCCAACCCGTGGGGAGTCTTTTTCAGCACGACGTTGACGACCCCCGCAATGGCATCCGAACCGTACTGCGCCGCCGCGCCGTCGCGCAGAACCTCGATATGGTCGATCGCATCGACCGGTATCATGTTCAGATCGACCGGCATCGACCCTTTCTGCGGGCCGGAGTCGGCATAGATATTGCCCGTCATGTGGCGCCGCTTGCCGTCGACGAGGACGAGCGTGTCATTGGGGTTCAGTCCACGCAGGCGAATGAACGATGTCAGCGCCCCCGCATCCCATCCGACCGCATTGATGCTGATCGACGGGTTGGTCCGCGCCAGCGCGTCGGCCAAATTGATCTGTCCCGAACGGCGTAGCGCCGCCGCGGAAATGACGTCGATGGGCGAGGTGCTGGCACGCGCCGTCCGGTTGCGGACATGCGTGCCGGTGGCGATGACGATCTCGGCCGCATCCGGCGCGGCGACACTACCGGCCGGCACCGCGGACCGCACCGTCCGCCTGCCGGTCGGCGCTGCGTGCGCGCCCGTAGCCACCCCTTGTCGCGCGGCAGGCGTCGGGGCCGGCTTTACCTTGACGATATGTTTCCGCTTATGCGCCCCCAACGACGCCGCCTCCGGCGCTGCGCCGGCCACCGACATATGAGAAAAAGCCAGACTCGCTGAAAACAAAAGACCTTTTTTTAAAGACATTCTTCAATCCGTCCATTTCGAAGCAGAGCATCCCGCCCTCAACGATATGAACATTAATTTTCAATGCGTATATTGAATTTGGCAAATTAACCCAATGAACATATTAAAATTAATACTTTTGGAAGCTTAATAATTAAGCTTCATTTTTCATCGCCTGGAGTTTTTCATCATTGTCTATGCCTGAAATCGTCCGAAACGCTTATATTTCCGGCAATATCAGATCACGTAATCGGGCAATGCCTGATCCATGGTCAAGGAGGGCAGTTCCTCGTGGCGCGTGCCGACGGCGCGTGCCGGGTTGCCGACGACGGTGGTGAAGGGCGCGACGGGTTTCAACACGATCGAGCCCGCCCCGATTTTCGCACCCTCGCCGATCTCGATATTGCCCAGCACCTTCGCGCCGGTGCCGATCAGCGCGCCGCGCCGCACCTTGGGATGGCGGTCGCCACCTTCCTTGCCCGTGCCGCCCAGGGTGACGTTCTGCAGCAGGGCCACATCGTCCTCGATCACCGCCGTTTCGCCGACCACGATGCCGGTGCCGTGGTCGAACATAATCCGTTGTCCCAGACGCGCGGCGGGGTGAATGTCCACCGCGAACAGTTCCGATGTCCGGCTTTGGATATAATGCGCCAGCGGCTTGCGGTTTTCATGCCACAGCCAGTGCGCGACCCGATAGGACTGGATCGCATGGAAGCCCTTGAAGAACAGGAACGGCACCAGATGGTCGGTCGCCGCCGGATCACGCGCACAGATCGCCGCCAGATCGGCCACCGCCATGTCGACCGCCTGCGGCCGGAGACGCTGGAAATCCCGTATCAGCGCGAAGATCGTGGCCTTGCGCACCAGATCGCTGCTGAGCTTGCGTGACAGCAGGAACGCCAGGGCGGTGGCAAAATCCGGCTGGTCGAGCACGGCCGGCCGCGTCAATTCCCGCAACACGGGATCGCGATAAGTCCGCGCCTCGCCTTGCATAAGGTCCCATATGCCCGCCGCCGTGGCGGACGGAGGCGATACGGCGGCGGCGGATCCGCCGCGCGCAAGATAGGTGTGCAGGCTGGTGACGTGCGCGGTCATCCCGTCTTTTCACTCTATCATGACATGGATACATGGATCGCGCCCGGACGCGGCCCGGGCGCGGCCATATGCTTCGCTCAGTATCCCAGTTCTGCGCCGGCCGGTCCGGCCGCCGGCGGCCTGGGCTCGGCCTTCTCGGTCACCAGCGCCTCGGTGGTGATCAGCAGACTGCCCACCGACGATGCGTCCTGCAATGCGGTGCGCACCACCTTGGTCGGATCGATGATACCGGCCGCCACCAGGTCCTTGTATTCGCCGATCTGGGCATCAAACCCGTAATTGTAATCGGCGGCCTCCAGAACCTTGCCAGCGACCACCGCGCCGTCCTCGCCGGCATTCTCCGCGATCTGCCGCAGCGGCGCCTGCAACGCCTTGCGCACGATCTCGCCGCCGATGCGCTGGTCCTCGTTATGGAAATGCAACTTGGCGATCACCGATGTGGCCCGTGCCAGCGCCGTGCCGCCGCCGGGCACGATCCCTTCCTCCACCGCGGCCCGCGTCGCGTTCAGCGCGTCATCGACACGGTCCTTGCGCTCCTTCACCTCGATCTCGGTCGAGCCGCCGCCCCGGATGATGGCGACGCCACCCGCCAGCTTGGCCAGACGCTCCTGCAGTTTCTCGCGATCGTAGTCCGAGGTGGTTTCCTCGATCTGCGCGCGAATCTGTGCCACACGCCCCTTGATGGCATCGCCGTCGCCCTCGCCGTCGACCAACGTGGTATTGTCCTTGTCGATCACCACCCGCCGCGCCTGGCCCAACTGGGCCAGCGTCACGTTCTCCAGCTTGATGCCCAGATCCTCGCTGATGACCTCGCCACCGGTCAGGATCGCGATATCCTCGAGAATGGCCTTGCGCCGGTCACCGAAGCCGGGCGCCTTGACGGCCGCGATCTTCAGCCCGCCGCGCAGCTTGTTGACCACCAGCGTCGCCAGGGCCTCGCCTTCCACATCCTCGGCGAGGATCAGCAGCGGACGCCCGGATTTGACCACGCTTTCCAGCAGCGGCAGCAACGGCTGCAGCGACGACAGCTTCTTCTCGTGGATCAGGATATAGGGATGCTCCAGGTCCGCGATCAGCTTCTCGCTGTTGGTCACGAAATAGGGCGAGATATAGCCGCGATCGAACTGCAGCCCCTCGACCACGTCCAGTTCGGTCTCGAACCCCTTCGCCTCCTCGACCGTGATCACGCCGTCCTTGCCGACCTTCTGCACGGCGTCCGATATGATCCGGCCGATCTCGGTATCGCCATTTGCCGAAATGGTCGCGACCTGGGCGGTTTCCGCCTTGGTCGCGATCGGGCGGGTGTGGGACCGCAGATCCTCGATCACCGAAGCCGTGGCATGGTCGATACCCCGCTTGATGTCCTGCGGGTTGAAGCCCGCCGCCACCGATTTCAGCCCCTCGCGCACAATCGCCTGCGCCAGCACCGTCGCGGTCGTCGTGCCGTCGCCGGCCAGGTCGTTGGTCTTGCTGGCGACCTCGCGCAGCAACTGCGCACCCAGATTCTCGAACCTGTCGGACAACTCGATCTCCTTCGCGACCGACACCCCGTCCTTGGTGATCCGTGGCGCGCCGAAGCTCTTGTCGATCACCACGTTGCGGCCCTTGGGGCCCAGCGTCACCTTCACCGCGTCGGCGAGGATATCGATCCCCGCCAGCAGCCGTGCCCGGGCATCCCCCGCGAATTTGACGTCCTTGCTGGCCATGATGCCTCTCCTTGTTCCCTGAATCTTACCGCGCGTCGCCGACGATGCCGAACAGGTCGGATTCCTTGGCGATCAGCAGATCCTCGCCACCGATCTTCACTTCCGTGCCCGACCATTTTCCGAACAGGACATGATCGCCCTCGCGCACCGCCAGCGGCACGACCTGGCCGTGCTCGTCCCGCGCGCCGGGCCCGACCGCCACCACGACGGCCTCGACCGGCTTTTCCTGCGCCGTGTCGGGAATGATGATGCCGCCCGCCGTCTTTTCGGCAGGAGAAATACGCCGCAGGACCACACGGTCATGCAGGGGACGAAATCTGCTCATGTTCAAACCTTTGAATTTTCGGCCTATCGAATCGGTCTATCGAACCTGGCGGCCATCGCCATCGGCCGACCAGACGCGTGCACGCCGGAACCGCCACGCCGCTTGGCGCGTCAGGTCATCCGGTTCGGCCAGGATGTGATTATGCAGGGGGCGCACGCTGTCATGCGCGGCGTAGAAACGCCGCGTCTTGCGGTCGCTTTCCAGGATCACGGCACCCAGGAACGTGCCGTCGATTTCGACGATATGGGATTCAAGCATGGTTGCTGCCTCTCGCTCCGCTTGCGCGGACCTCCGCCGGCAGCATCGACCGCCGGCGATCCTATCGGGCGGGCACCGGCTTCATATGGCCGGCGCACGCTGCGCTACATCGGTCGATGCGACACATTCGCGCGCTGATACGGGTCATCAGGCTCCGCCCTTGGATTGAGGCGCCACAATGGCGGCCAAACCCACGATCGCAGGGGCATCGCCTCACGTCAAGACAATATAATCATTTAAGTTCGTTATATGTAGAATTCACGTCCAACAACGAATCGCAATCGAAAGGCGGAGCGAATTCAAATTATCATATTGATATTAAATGATATATTGTTCATCTCGGCGGATGTTGCAGCATCGTGCGCCCCATCGGTCAAGCCGGGCATCGCCCGATTTCTGGCGCAACCTCGCCGACAAGGGAATTTATCATACGATATTCGTGGTTATTTATTGCATACCACGATCATATATCGCAGAGTGGCTTGCATTCGCTGCCGGCCGCGCCCGGCGACCGACAAGGACCATTGGCCTGCAAAAGGATTCCACAAAGCCCATGCCGTCGTCCTTCACCCGCCGCTCCGTCCTCGGCCTGCTGGCCGCGGCCCCGCTCCCGCGCATCGCCGGCGCGACCACCCTCACGACGCTGCGAATCGGCATCATGGCTGGCGAGGACGAGGATGTCTGGCGTGCCGTGGCCGCCCATGCCGCGCAATGCGGGCTGGCCCTGAAGATCGTCCCGTTCTCGGACTACAATGCCCCCGACGAGGCCCTGGCGGAACACGAACTGGACGCCAATGCCTTTCAGCACCGCCCGTTCCTGTCCGCCCAGATCGCGGCGCACGGCTATAATATCGTAGCGGTGGGCGATACCTATTTCTCGCCGATCGGTCTGTATTCCAGCCGCTGGAAATCGGTCCGCGACCTGCCCGCCGGCGCGACGATCGGGGTGCCCAACGACCCGAGCAACGAGGGCCGCGCCCTGCATCTTCTGGAAGCCCTCGGCCTGATCACGCTGAATCCGTCCGCGGGCCTGCTGCCGACCGCGCTGGATATCGCCGACAATCCACGCAACCTGTCCGTCAAGGAACTGGATGCCGGGATCGTCGGCCGCACGCTTCCCGACCTGGACGCGGCGATCGTCAACACCGATTGGGCGTTCAAATCGGGGATCCAGGTCGACAGACAGCGGATCGGTCAGGAAACTCTGGCCGGCAATCCTTACGTCAACTTCATCGCCGTGAACGCGCAGGATGCGCATGCCCCGTGGGTCGCATCCCTGACGAACGCCTTTCACCGGCCGGACGTGCGCAAGGCGATCCTGGACATCTATCACGGGGCGATCGTGCCGGCATGGGGATGACTCTGCTGCGGGTCGAACAGGTCTGCCGCCGGTTCGGCGACCATGTCGCGCTCCAGGACGTCCGGTTCGACGTCCATCCCGGCGAGATCGTCGGTATCATCGGCCGGTCCGGAGCGGGCAAGACGACATTGCTGCGCTGCCTGAGCGGGCTGGAACGGCCGGACAGCGGACGGATCGTCATCGAAGGCCAGGACATCACCGCCCTGCCGGAACGCCGGCTGGTCGAAATTCGCCGGCGGATCGGGCTGGTGTTTCAGCATTTCAACCTGCTGCAATCCCGGAGTGCCGCCGGCAATATCGCCCTGCCTCTGGAGATCGCGGGCATGCCGAAATCCGCGCGCGCGGCCCGGGTCGCCGACCTGATCGACCTGGTCGGGCTGTCCGGGCACGAACGAAAGCGCCCCAGCCAGATGTCGGGCGGACAGAAACAGCGGGTCGGCATCGCCCGCGCCCTGGCGGGAAATCCGGCGCTGCTGCTGTGCGACGAGGCGACTTCGGCGCTCGATCCGGAAACCACGGCCGCGATCCTGGACCTGCTGGTCGATATCAACCGGCGACTGGGCCTGACCATCCTGCTGATCACGCACGAGATGGACGTCATCCGCCGCATCGCGCACCGCGTCGTGGTGCTCGACCACGGCCGAATCGTCGAGGACGGCCCGGTCGCGGCATTGCTGGGCGGGGCGAGCCGCCACGCCGTCACGCGCGCTTTCCTCTCCGAAGGCCGGCCGCGTGTTCCCGATCATGTCGTGGCGCAGTTGCGGGACGTGTCCTTCGACGACGCTCATCCGGTCGTACGCGCGACCTTCGATCCGAACGCGGCGCCCTCTCCCGTCCTGTCGGTGCTGAGCCGCCGCTTCGGACTGGACGTGACCATCCTGCAGGCGACCGCGGGCGACATCGCCCGCCGGCCGGATGCGGAATTCGTGCTGCGCCTGTCGCGGCACGATGGCGACGCCCTGGATTTCATCCGCCAGGCCAGCCAATCCATGGAGGTACTCGGCTATGTTCCGGCTGATTGCTGATCTGATTCTGCGCGCGACGGGCGAGACGCTGGAGATGGTGCTGGCGTCCGGCCTGATTTCGGTGCTCGGCGGTCTGCCGCTGGCCGTCCTGCTGATCGTCACGGCGCCGGGCGGCCTGTACCCCCTGCCGGCACTGTCCCGCGCCCTCGCCCTTGCCATCGACGCGGTCCGTGCCGTGCCGTTCATGATCCTGCTGGTACTGCTGATCCCGCTGACCCGGCTGATCGCGGGCACCGCCCTGGGGACCGGCGCTGCAATCGTACCGCTGGCCATCGCCGCCGTGCCCTATTTCGCCAGGATCGCGGAGGTCTCGCTGCGCGAGGTCGACCAGGGACTGGTGGACGCCGTGCGCGCCATGGGCGGCACGCGCTGGATGACGGTGCGCTACGTGCTGCTGCCGGAGGCGCTGCCGGGCCTCATTTCAGGCTTCACCGTAACCCTGATCACCCTGGTCGGCGCCTCGGCCATGGCGGGCGTCATCGGCGCCGGAGGCCTGGGAGACCTGGCGATCCGCTATGGCTATCAGCGTTTCAACACGACGGTGATGCTGTCGGTCGTCGCCGTACTGATCGTCATGGTCACAATCCTCCAATGGATCGGCAACCGGCTGGCACGGCGGCTGGCATGAAGCCGCCTCCGCTCTGCGTGCATATCCTGCGCATGGTTCTCTGAAATATGTCCAGAATCTGGAGTCGAAATAAATGAAAGCCAACATGTCCACTCCCCCATCGATCCAGAGGCCATCCGCTCGAACCGACCACCGGGCCGATCCGGAAAAGCGATTTGCAACCTGGATATCTTCAGATCTGGGACGGGATTTCCACTCCGTTCGTCAGGTGTGGGTGTCCAAGTTCGCGACGCAGGGCTCCATCTTCCGTATCAACGGCGAACCGCGCGACGACGGATGGTTCACGCCCGAGGGCGAAACACAAGCGCTTCGGATCGGACGGGACTGCTTCCTTTCGCGCGACGAGGCCGCGCTGGATGCCGATTCACGGCGCAGACACAAAGTCACGTCCCTGAAAAATACGCTCGAACGGATCGAGAAGCTCATCGCGTCCGATTAGGCCACGCCCTCATTCCCATCCGCTCCAACGACCCGAAACGATCCAGATTCAGGAGGCCGACGAATGGCACTGCTCCCCGGCTGGACAGCCCCGGATTTCGCCTGCGACACGACATCCGGGCCGATCCGCTTCCATGCATGGCTCGGTTCAGGCTGGGGCGTCGTCCTGACCCACTTGGACGATTACACGACGCAGAGTCTTGGCGCCGGGATGGATTGGGCCAAGACATGTGCGCGGGCGATCAAAGTGCTGGGCCTGGATTCCCCGCCCCATGAACGCCGCGCGCCGCCCCGTCCGCGCCAATCGGCTCCGTCGCCAGTGCCGCGACTTGTAGACCCGACCGGCGCCGTTCGGACTCTCTGGCGGGGCATCGCCATCGATGCCGGCCATGATGCCCCCGCTCTCGATGATGATCATGTCGTCTATTTTCTGGACCCAGCCAAGACCATACGCATGACGCTTTCATATTCTCTTTTCCAGTCCCGCGATTTTTCCGATGTCGTGTCTGTACTCCATGCCTTGGGGGCCGACCGGCATTGCGGGTGCCGCCCCATCCGGAAGGCGGCCTGACACCGGCATAAGACTGATCCGCACCATGAACCATCTGTGGGAAGCAGTGGCTCGTTACCCGGACGATGCCCCGGTCAGGGAAAATCAACCCAAAAGGGAGATATGCCCGATGCCGACACCCGGCCGTTCCAACGATGGCGGCAGCATCCAGCGCCGTCCGCTGCCCTGCCGCGAGACGACCGCTTTTTTGACCGACCCGACCGTCGCGTCCGCACTGATCGGCGCATTGTCGCCCTTTGACATCGTGATCGTTCCCGGACTCGACGGCTCCGGACCGGATCACTGGCAATCCCGCTGGGAGAGTTTTCTGAGTCGGCGCAGCATTGCCGTCCATCGGGTCGTGCAGATCGATTGGGAAAAACCGACCTATCGCGCCTGGCGTAGCGGGCTGCGCGCGACCCTGGCAAAATGCCGCCAACCGACGATCCTGATCGCGCACAGCCTCGGCGCCGTCCTCGTCGCGCGCTGGGCCAGCGAGCGCTCGAACGGGCCTGTCTCGGGCGCGTTTCTGGTGGCCCCGGCCGACGTGGAGCGGCATTGCGGAGCGGATGCCGGACGGGTCGCCGATTTCGCCCCACTTCCAACCGCCCGCCTGCCCTTCCCTTCAGTACTGGTCGCCAGCCGCAACGACGAATGGCTGGCCATACATCGCGCGCGCACCATGGCACGCCGGTGGGGATCGACGATGCTGGATGCCGGTAAGCTCGGACATATTGGCAACATATCGGGCGTCGGGCTTTGGCCGGACGGCCTCTCCGCACTTGGAGACCTGGCCCTTTCATTGTCCGGCGCTCCCGATCCATAATCGACGAGGCCGATCCGAAGCGCGCGGCCGGCTGGTGGCGGGGAGTGCTGGAATTGGAGACGAATCCTGTCCGTCACGACCCGATCGTCCGCACCGCGTCCGTAAAGGCGGCCGGCGCTTCCTGCGGCAGATTGTGACCGATCCCGCCACGGACCAGGCGATGTTCATAGCGTCCCGCAAAGCGGGTCCGATATGTTTCGGGCGCCGGGTGCGGCGCGCCGTTGGCGTCCCCTTCCAGCGTGATGGTGGGCACCGTGATGGACGGCTGCGTCGCAAGGCGCTTTTCCAGTGCGTCATATTGACGTTCTCCGTCGGCCAGACCCAGACGCCAGCGATAATTGTGGATCACGATGGCCACATGGTCGGGGTTGTCGAAGGCGCGCGCTGAACGGTCGTAGGTCGCGTCGTCGAAATGCCATTGCGGCGAGGCGAGCTGCCAGATGAGCCTGTTGAACTCCCTGGTGTTGCGCGCATAGCCCAGGCGGCCGCGCTCGGTCGCGAAATAGAACTGGTACCACCAGGCCAGTTCCGCTTTCGGCGGCAACGGCGCGGCATTGGCCTGCTGGCTGCCGATCAGATAGCCGCTGACCGACACCAGCCCCCTGCACCGTTCCGGCCACAGGGCGGCAACGATATCCGCCGTCCGCGCGCCCCAGTCGAAACCGGCGACGATCGCCCGGCGAATGCCCAGGGCATCCATCAGCGCAATGGTATCGGCCGCCAGCGCGGCCTGCTGCGCATTGCGCGGCGTGGCCGCCGCGCGAAAGACGGTCGTGCCATAGCCGCGCAGATAGGGCATGACCACACGGTACCCCGCCGCCGCGAGCACAGGCGCGACATCGGCGAAACTGTGGATGTCATACGGCCATCCATGCAGAAGAATGACGGCAGAGCCGTCCGACGGCCCCATCTCGACATATCCTATGGACAGAGGGCCCGCATCGACCTGCTGCGGCGCCGGCAGGCGGGGCGGAACGGCCGGCCGGTTGCTCGATGCCGGCGTTGCGCGGCCTGCGCGCGTAAGGCCGCCGAATTCGAACGCAGCGGCGGACGAGCCCGCGAAGCCCAGGAAGCGGCGACGGCTCGGGTCACGGAAAAGACTGTAGGTCATGATGATGAATCCGATTGCTGATGATTGGAGGACGAATGCGCAGGAATCGCCGGCACGATGAAATGGACGGTCCTGCGGTTCAGGAGAGAACGGTTCGCGCCAACCCGTGTGACGAAAGCCTGCTGGGGGCAGACGGGCCTGCATAAAGCGCGATGGTCATCCGGACGTTCATGGC
Organism: Nguyenibacter vanlangensis; assembly: GCF_013376155.1. Lineage (GTDB taxonomy): Bacteria > Pseudomonadota > Alphaproteobacteria > Acetobacterales > Acetobacteraceae > Gluconacetobacter > Gluconacetobacter vanlangensis. Next base: position 12,384 of record NZ_JABXXP010000009.1, on the reverse strand, counting down.
ATGCTATCCTATCGTATCCGATATTATCGGACACGAGTTTATAGAACCGGCGGCGTTCCGCCGTCAAGCCTTCCGATTTAATCGGATGCGATTTATATTGAGACGGGAATTGCCATAGGAGAGATGCAGGATGGATGCGCGCCCGCCCAAGCCGGACTACCCGAAACTCGCGGATTTCATGTGCTTCGCCGTCTATTCGACGAACCTCGCCTATGGTCGCGCCTACAGACCGATCCTGGAGGAACTGGGCGTCACCTACACCCAGTGGATCGCCATCGTCGCCTTGTGGGAAGAAGATCACCAGACCGTGAGCGGGCTGGGAGAGAAGCTCTTCCTCGAATCCAATACGCTGACGCCGATCCTGAAAAAGCTGGAGACCCTCGGCTATCTCCGCCGAGGACGCGACCCGCGGGATGAGAGGCAAGTGATCGTCAGCCTGACCGAGTCCGGTCGCGCCCTGCGCGAGAAGGGCGCGCAGAGGACGCTGGTCCAGGCATCGGGCCTGGAACCGGACGAGTTCCGCGCACTTCAGAAGGCCATCGTCAAGCTGCGCACGAATTTGATCCGCCATGCGGAGGCGGGGAACTGACGGGCACGGCGTCGCCATTATTGACCGATCATTCCATATCCTGCTATGCACGAGACATGGCACGGCCACAGCAATTCGATCGGGATCAGGTTCTGGACGCGGCCGTCGCCGTCTTCCGACAGCATGGCTTCGAGGGAAGTTCGGCAGCCGCGCTCGTCTCGGCAATGCGGATCGGTCGGCAAAGCCTGTACAACAGCTTCGGCGACAAGTGGCAACTCTATCAGGAGGCGGTCCGCCGTTACGCGGCGGCAGAGACCGAGGCACATCTGGCAGCGCTGCGGCGCGGCCCGCGCGCCGTTGACGGCATCCGGCATTTTCTGGAACGCGTGGTCGAAACAGCGCGGGAGACGTGCCTGGGCGTCAGCAGCATCTGCGAATTCGGAACCTCTCGCACCGATCTCGCGAAGATCCATGAATGCTTCGGCAGGGTTCTGCGCGACGCCCTCATGGCCCGAATGCGTCAGGCCCAGTGCGAGGGCGACCTGTCTTCCGATATTGATACTGGCGACGCGGCGGCCTTCCTGATCGCCACGGTCGCGGGCATCCGGGTGTCGGCCCGGGGCGGTGCCGACCGGGCGACCCTTGCCGCCGTCGCACGCGCGGCGCTGCGTGGCCTGCGCTAAAAATTTTGCCCATTATGGAATGATTGTTCAATAAAAAGGACCGGACGATGACCCCGGAGAACACCCCAGAGAACCCCGCAGAGACCCTCCATGAGATCAAGGAAACATTCGCGGCCACGCCCGACCGGAGCCGGGTGGCCATGGTGTTCGGCGGATCGCGCGGCATTGGCGCGGGGCTTGCCCGGCGGCTGGCGCGGGACGGATTTGCCGTCGGCCTGACCTATGTATCCCGGCCCGAGCAGGCGCAAGAGGTGGCGGCCGCGATCCAGGCGGATGGGGGCCGCGCGCTGGCCGTCCGGGCCGACAGCGCCGATCCTGCTGCACTGCACGCGGCGGTCGAACAGGTCGTCTCGCATTACGGCCGCCTGGACGTCGCCGTGGTCAATGCCGGCGTGCTGAAGCTGGCGCCGTTGGAGCGGATGAGTCTGGACGATCTCGATCTTTGCCTCAACGTCAATGTGCGCGGCGTCGTGCTCGCCGTTCAGGCCGGCGTCGCCCGGATGCATGACGGTGGGCGCGTCGTGACCATCGGCAGCATTGCCGCGATCCGGCCGATCGCGCCGGGCAACAGTATCTATGCCATGACGAAGGCGGCGGTGGCGGCGTTCGTGCAGGGGGCGGCACTCGACCTCGCCCGGCGCGGGATCACGATCAACAACATCCAGCCCGGCCCGATCGAAACCGACATGACCGACGGCATGGCGGACCATCTGGTCGCCCGAATGCCGCTCGGCCGGATGGGACGTCCGGACGACGTGGCGGCACTTGCGTCCTACCTCGCCGGCCCCGCTTCGTCCTTCATGACCGGCGCAAGCGTGACGATCGACGGAGGCTTCATCCTTTAGATTTCCTGATTACACCCGGACCACGTCCGAATTTGATCGATCAGGGCGTCGAGGCCGGCCGGCGAAACCGGAGGCAAGGCATGCGCCGCGGGTCTCGCGGCGTTTGCGACGTCGGCGCGCCATGAATTCCGCCGCCGCGACGAGGGCATAGCGCGGGCGCGGGCCGACAAACGTGAATGCCATGTCGCTCAGGCCATGCTGGCTCCTGTCGATCCGGCCCGGCCACCGCTTCGCCTGGCCCTGGGCAGCGATGCGCTACACACCGAACAGCCGGCCGATGCCGCCCGTGACCAGCATGGCGATAATGCCCCAGAACGTCACCCGAAGCGTGGGCCGCACCGGAGACGCGCCTCCGGCCACCGCACCGACAGCCCCGAGAACGGCCAGCACGACGATCGAGACCAGGGACACGCCCCATGACACGTACGGTTCCGGCGTAAGCACGGCGGCCAGGACGGGCATCACCGCACCGGACGAAAACGCCGCCGCCGAGGCGAACGCCGCCTGGAGCGGGCGCGCCGCCGTGGCATCGAACAGCCCGAGTTCGTCGCGGGCATGCGCGCCCAGCGCGTCGTGCTTCATGAGTTCGGTCGCCACCGTACGGGCCAGCGCGTCGTCCAGCCCCCGCTTGCAATAGATCCCCGCGAGTTCATCGATTTCGCTGTCCCAGTCCGAGGCAAGCTCCTGCTTTTCACGCGCGATGTCGGCCCGTTCCGAATCCGCCTGGGAACTGACCGAGACATATTCGCCCGCAGCCATCGACAGGGCGCCCGCCACCAGCGCGGACAAGCCGGCGATGAGAATGCTGCCGCCCGACGCATGGGAACTGGCGACGCCGACGATAAGACTGCCGGTCGACAGCGTCCCGTCATTGGCGCCGAGCACGGCGGCACGCAGCCATCCCAGCTTCTCGACGGCATGACGCTCGGTATGGGAACGGAGACGTGACATGAATGCATCCATGATGGCAGATGGCCGGCCTCGGGATCATGACCGGGAACGGGCGTGACGCGATCGCAAATCCCACATAGCATGCTCTGAAGCCCGGCATGGATAGGTCCGCGAAAAGACCGCCCGAGCCCCATCGGTCAGGCCGCATCCCCTCCCGGGCCCGCCCCCGGGGTTCTGCGATGCGTCGGCCCTCATGAGCGAGCGGCTTCAAACATAGCAGGGATCTGGATGACCATCTCGATGCATGCTGCAGGCGTCGTATCAGGGACCCAGGTCCGGCAATGGATGGCCATGGCGGGAGGCGCGGGTTTCATGAGCGCGATCGAGAAGGGTGACAGGCTGCTGACGAGCGGCCCTGTCGGAGACTGGCCGGAGATCCACTCGACGGCGCCGGCACCATAGCAGCAGACGATCTGCAATTTCGAAGCCGGCACGGGCTGCAGGACCTCGCCCGGCTGAACCACGCGCAATGAGAAACGCTGCCGCACGGAGCCGCCCAGAGCCGCCGCCATCGATGCGTTCTGTTCCGCGTCCTTCACAAGGAAGGACGGCCACCCGCACCGGGTCGCCGGGTGCTTCAGCGTGCGCAGGACGTCATCCAACGTGCCGTCGATCCGAATTGGCGCCGGCCGGCCCGTGAAGGCGACGCTCGCATCCAACCAGTCGTCTGGCACCATCCGGCCCCATACGACGATGTCCAGGTCCGGATGGATAGCGTCCATCAGGATGCTCGGGTCGGCCGATGCCCTGACACGCGGAGCCGGCACCAGGGAGGAACCTGGCCAGCTTTCGATGACGAACATGGTGGCGGCTCCGCTCACGTCACGATCGTGGGATTGGCGTCATCCATCATGCCGCAGGCATCCGGTGCGTCGATCGTCAGCAGCAGCCGGACACGTTCGGCTTCCGGCCCATGAGACAAAGGTGGAGAGCGGTGCAGCACGCCCTGTCCATCGCCGCCCGGCCAGGCACTGCCCTTGAGAACGGCGATGTCGCCGGTGCCAATCTGGCGCATGGACGCCGGGTCGATCTCCGCGTGCGGCATGCGATCGGCCGGATGTGAGGGCACCCATTGCGTCCCCGGCCCCACATAGGTGCACAGCAGGCGCAATCCCACGCGATCGACATGGAATCTGCGGCAGGAATCGGTGGTAATGCGTTCCAGCCGCAGCCGGACCTCCGTCAGCCCGGCGAGGGTCCGATAATCCGCCGCCAGCGCCAACGCGTCATCGAGCAAAATCCGTGCATCCGCCGGCATACGAGGGGCCAGCAGGCGACCGAGCCGGTCGGGCGTCCCGCGTGCCAGTATCAGGCGTGGTCCATGCGCAAGCATGATTCGCGCCGCGGCGCTGTGCGCCGCCGACAACGCGCGTGGCCTGACGGCGATCACACGATCCGGCACGAGGATCGCCCGCAAAGGATCGATCTCGGGCAGAAGCATGCGAGAACGGGTCGGACAAGGAGAGTCGATCATCATCGGGCCGGAAGCAAGGAGAAGAGGGAGCAGCGCAGGCACGCCGCACGTCGGCATTGTTATGTTATAATATTTCATTTAGGAAGAGGTAAAGCCGCTCCGCGAAGGCTGCGATGCCATGCGGACACAGCCAAGGACTCCCTGATGGACAGCAGACTGCCCGTTACCGTGCTCTCCGGCTTTCTCGGCGCCGGGAAGACGACCCTTCTCAACCACATTCTGAACAACCGCGAGGGACGGAAGGTCGCCGTCATCGTCAACGATATGAGCGAGGTGAACATCGATGCCGACCTGGTGCGCGAAGGCGGCGGCAACCTGTCCCGCACGGATGAGACCTTGGTGGAAATGACCAATGGCTGCATCTGCTGCACGCTGCGCGACGATCTGTTGCAGGAAGTCCGGAAACTGGCCGGAGAAGGGCGGTTCGACTACCTGCTGATCGAATCCACCGGCATTTCCGAACCTCTGCCCGTCGCCGCGACGTTCGAATTTCGTGACGAGGCCGGCGAGAGCCTGAACGACGTTGCGCGGCTGGACACGATGGTCACGGTCGTGGACGCGGTGAACCTGCTGCGCGACTATGCCTCGACCGACTTCCTGCGCGACCGGGGCGAATCGCTGGGTGCGGACGATGATCGTGCGATGGTCGATCTGCTGGTGCAGCAGATCGAATTCGCCGATGTGGTGGTCCTGAACAAGATCGATACGGCCACGGCGGAGCAGGCCGACGCGGCCCGCAAGATCGTCCGGGCCCTGAACCCGGATGCCGATCTGATCGAGACCAGCCAGAGCCGGCTCGACCTGGGGCGGGTGCTGGACACACGCCGTTTCGACTACGAGAAGGCGCACGAGCACCCGCTATGGTACAAGGAACTTCATGGTTTCGCGGATCATGTTCCCGAAAGCGACGCATATGGCATCAGCAGCTTCGTCTATCGTGCGCACCGTCCCTTCGACCCGGCGAAATTCCACCATTTTCTCGACATGTCATGGCCTGGGGTCGTGCGCGCGAAGGGATATTTCTGGCTGGCCACCCGTCCTGACTGGGTCGGGGAACTGAGCCAGGCCGGCGCGCTCGTGCGCAATCAGGCAATGGGCTTCTGGTGGGCCAGCGTGCCGAAGGATCGGTGGCCCGATGACGCAGCCTGGCGGGAGATGATCCTGGATCGTTGGGATCCGGTCTATGGCGACCGGCGGCAGGAAATCGTGTTCATCGGCACCGGCATGGATGAGACCGCGATCCGCATGGCACTGGATGCCTGCCTTGTCGCGGCGAAGACAGGCACCCGTTTCGATCCGTCGCACTATGCCGGTCTTCCCGACCCCTTCCCGGCCTGGCAGCAATCGACCTCCGTCGTGGACTGACAGTTTGGGTGAGCACGAGTCTCCAAGCCCGGTGTTTCCTATCCGGATAGGAGCGGAAGCAAGACTGTCGGGCGAGATTACGCGAATGGCGGGCATGGATCTTGACCCTGTCCGCCGATCATCTTCTCCCGAGCCGCGGCAATCTTACCGATCCAGCCGAATGTCGATCTGCGTGCGCAAGGGCGCCAGGAAATCGTCCCGGGAGATCTCGCCGAGATCGACGGCCTTGGCCCCGCCGGCCGCAATGACGGAGACATCGTCGATCCCGATCACATTCAGGATCAGCTTGAGATAGTGGGTTGCGACGTCACGGTCGCGGATCGGCGAGCCTTCCGTATAGACGCCGCCCGACGCCACAAGGACGGTTGCCCTCTTGCCCGTCACCAGCCCTTCGCCCCCGAAGCCCAGCGTGTGGCCCTTGCGCACGATATGGTCCACCCAGGCCTTGAGATTGGCCGGGATATTGTAATTGTAGACCGGTGTCCCGATCACGATGTGATCCGCCGCCAACAGTTCGGCGACAAGTGCGTCGGACAGGCGCAGTGTTTCGCGCATCTCCGGCGAATGCCGCTCGGACGGCGTGAAGTAGGCGGCGAGCCAGGACGCATTGACGAACGGCAGGTCCGTGGTCGTCAGGTCGCGCGCAACCACCGTACCGTCGGGGTGTTTGGCGCGCCATTTTTCGACGAACGCAGCCGTCAGGTTGCGTGAGATCGCAGACTTGCCGCGCGGGCTGGCTTCGACGACGAGGAGACGAGGCATGGCAATTCCTTTATCGTGGTCCGTGAGGTCTTCCGGTTTCAGCCAAAGCGGAATCCGGAGATCGGTTTGCCCAGGGCATGGCCGTGGAAATCGACGACGCCCGGCTCGCCGGTCGCAGCACCCGCGACGACCATGAGCGGCAGAAGGTGGTCCTCATGCGGGTGCGCATCGCGCGCACCCGGCGCCGACGCCCAATGGGTCAAGGCGGCGTCGCGGCCGTTTGGATCGGTCACGACGTCGCGCAGCCACGCATCGAACGCCTCGGCACCCCGATCGGGGCCGCGCCCGAAAAAGCGACTCATGTTGTGGTAGCTCTGGCCGCTGCCGACGATCAGCACGCCCTCGCGGCGCAGCTTGGCCAGGGCACGGCCGAGCGCGAGATGAAACGCCGGATCGAAGTCCCGCTGCATCGATACCTGTACGACGGGCAGTTCCGCCTCCGGCATCATGACCTTGAATGGGACGAACACGCCGTGATCGAACCCGCGCCGTGTCTCCGTGCCGCTGGCAATCCCCATCTCTGCCAGGCCCGCACGTATCCGCCCGGCGAGAGATGGCGCGCCCGGCGCCGGCCATGTCAGGTCGTAGGTATGCGGGGGAAACCCGGAATAGTCGTAGAGCAGCGGCGGGGCGGCGCCGGCATTGACGCTCGGCACCCGCTCGGCCCAGTGGCCGGAGACCACGACGATAGCCGAGGGCTTCTCGCGCAGTCGGCTCATGAAGCCGCGAAGATAATGTTCCAGCGCGGACCAACTGTCCCGCATCGGCCCCGGATCGAGGAAGAAGCAGGGACCACCGCCATGATTGATGAAGAATGTCGGTTGCATGGCGGCAGGCTACCGGCACACGCTTGGCCTGTGGAAGCGATCAAAATATGATCATCTCCATCTCTTTTGGAGATGGAGATGATCGGCAGTCTGACCCTCGACCAGTTGCGCGTGCTGGTAGCCATTGCGGAGACCGGCAGTTTTTCGGCGGCCGGGCGCAGGCTTGGCCGCGTCCAATCGGCCATCAGCCAGTCGATCCTGGCCCTGGAAGGCGCACAGGGGGTCGTTCTGTTCGATCGCAGCAGGCATCGGCCGATTCTGACGGAACAGGGGCGCGTCCTGGTCGATCAGGCCCGCCTCGTGCTCGCGGGCGCCGCGCGGTTCGCGGCGGTGGCCGCCGGCATGCACGCGGGCATCGAGCCGGAATTGACGCTGGTGATCGATCCTCTGGTGCCGAGCGAACCCCTGGTGAAAAGCCTGCAGGCGCTGCAGGTTCAGTTTCCGGATCTGCCGGTGCGTTTTCAGGCCGAGCTTATCGGCGGCGCAGCGCGGCGCTTGCGGGCACGCGACGCAGCCGTTGCGATCTGCCTGTTGTTGCCGGTCGTGCCGCCGGACCTGACTGCATACCCCCTGTCCACGCTGGACCTCGTCCCCGTGGCCGCGCCGCATCATCCGCTCGCGGGGGCCGGCCGTCCGCTGGATCGCCACGATCTCGCGCCGCATGTGCAGCTCGTCCTCTCCGACCCGAACGCGGAAGACGGGCGGGAATACGGTATCGTCAGCAACAGGCAGTGGCGCTTTGTCGACCAGGGGCGGCGGCTTGATTTCCTGCTTGCCGGGTTCGGGTGGTGCAAGATGCCCGCGCATCTCGTGGCTGGCCACATTGCCGGCGGACGACTCGTGGCCCTTCCGGTACGTGACGAAATCGTGCACGCAAGACCCGCTCTCGTCGTGTATGCAGCGCATCTGAGCACCGTTCCACTTGGACCCGCGGCCGGATGGCTGCTGCGCCATCTCCAGGAAGAATGGAAACAGTCGTGAGCTTCCGCGCCGGATCGCGCAGGGGTGACGCCGGCAGCCACTGATGGCTACTTGATCCGGTCAGGTTTTGCCGGGACTGCACCGCCGCCGCGTGTCCGGTGATCTGCCAATATTCCTGGCAAGGCCAGCCAGGCGAGCAACGCCGCCAGGACGAGGAAGCAACGCGCTGTCCACCACCCATAGACGAGTGCCCCGGCAAGACCGCCGCCAGCGAAGGACAGAACGATTCCACCATGCAGCAACAGTCGCTGGCGTGTCTGTGCGAGGCGCCCATGGTCGACGGGATGGCGAAAGGATTCCAGCCAATCGGCGATTTCGATACCGAAATCGGTCAACATGCCCGTCATGTGCGTGGTCCGCACGCGCGCGCCGGAGATGCGGGTGACCGTCGCGTTCTGCAGGCCCATCAAAAAACTCAGCCCATAGGCCAGCACCGGCCCGCGTGGACCCGCATGCAATGCGGTATCCAGGAAGGCCAACAGCCCGAGCAGGACGGATTCCAGCAGGATACTATAGGCATAAATCGCCTGGTGTCGGCGGCGTCGGCCGGCATTGACCAGAAAGGTCGAGAGCACGGCCCCCGCCACGAAGGCCGCGATCAGCCCAAGGCAGGATGCCACGACCATGAGATCGCCGACATGCAGGCTCATCGCCAGGGTCGACACATTGCCGGTCATGTTTGCGGAATAATAGCCGACGGCGAGAAAACCCGCTGCGTTGACCGCCCCCGCGACGGCGGCAAGCGAGCAGCCCAACCGGCGGTCCATGACGAAGGTCCGGTTTTCCCCCTCTCGGACAAGCACATGCCCCTCCTGTTGCGTCGGCTGTATGGGCTCCACAACCTTCAATGTGATGGCACGCGCCGTCAAACGCCAGATGAACTGAACGGAACCAGCGCTTCAGTTCAATGTATCGAAGAAGCGCAGGATGTAGGTCATTTCATAAAGCAGGGCAAACGTGACGAACGCCTTATGGAATTGACGATTTGCGGAATATATAGCGATGCCGCAGAGCACCATATAGAGTGGAACCCGAAACCAGTATTCGCCACCGAACATCGCGAGATGCGCATGCCCCTTGATCAGCGTGTCGATCAGGTCGAATATGATCGTCAATCCAAAGAAACCAAAGAACCATTTACGCCGGGAGATGAAGAAATCCTCATACCCGGTGTAATCGCTGATCGAATCCGGAAACAGGAAGGCGCTCAGGAAGAATAGAATGATCGCATAGAGGATCAGGAACAGGTAGACTTGGAACGTCCAGGTCGGCAGTTCGACCAGCCAGAACTCCCACCACCAGAAATGCATCAGCGTCAGGAGCAGGGTCAGCACCCAGCCGATATGCACCGGGTAGATCCGTGTCTGCCCAGGATGCTGGATGATCCGTACCAGCCCGTTGAGCAGGCGGGTCATGCTCAATCCCAGGACCATGCCCATGATAATGCGGACATGCTGGAAGATCTCGGGGGACGTCACGGACGGTATCGCCATACGGATCAGGTTCCTCGGTTGTTTTGCATTCGATGCGTGCGGTTACGGCGCTGGATTGACCATAGCCAGTCCACCGGAACCAAAATAGCCCGGACCGCTCCCGATCATGGCGAGGTCCCCGGTCATAGTTGCCGAAACGATAAACCTATCGTGCGCCGCCGCCGCTGGCGGCCGGAATCGGGCAGCCTTCGTCCGTTCCGATGGAATGATGACCATACCAAAAGTAAGTCAAACGACAGGGTTCAACGTCATCCGATCTGCTACGAGTTTACAACCGGAAAAAATGAACGGAAGCATGCAAACATGGATCTCTGGGCCGAATTTTCCAGATCCGCCAAGCTGAGCGGCATCGGCGTTTCAGAAATCATCCGCATCGGCGCAGAAGCCCGGAAGCTGGCCGAAACGCATCAGGACGTCATATCCCTCAGCGCGGGCGAGCCCGACTTTCCTACCCCCGACAATGTCAAGCTGGCTGGCATCAATGCCATATTGACCAACCAGACCCGTTACACGGCCCTTGACGGCACCGCCGAACTCAAGGCCGCGATCCGGCGCAAGCTCAAGCGCGAAAACGGCCTGGATTATGCCGCAAATGAAATCAGCATCGGTGCCGGCGCGAAACAGGTGCTCTTCAACATCCTGATGGCGACCCTGGATCCGGGGGATGAGGTGATCGTTCCGTCCCCGTGCTGGACGACCTATCTGGACATGATCCGGCTGGCCGGCGGTACGGCGACCATGGTGCCCTGTTCGGCGGAAGCCGGTTTCCGTCTGTCGCCGAAGCAACTCACCGCCGCCCTGACCTCCCGGACGCGCTGGCTGCTGCTCAATTCCCCATCCAACCCCACGGGCGCCGTCTATGGCGCGGCGCACCTCGCCGCGCTGGCCGAGGTGCTGCGCACCGCCCCCGGCGTCGGCGTCATCTCCGACGAAATCTACGAACACGTGCTTTACGATTCGGCACCGTTCGCCACGATGGCCGCCATCTGTCCGGACATCAGGCCTCGCGTGGTCATCGTCAATGGCGTGTCCAAAGCCTATTCGATGACCGGCTGGCGCGTGGGCTATGCCGCCGCCGCGCCGGACATCATCGCCGCCATGGCGGTGGTGCAGAGCCAGAGTTCCTCCAACCCGTGCTCGATCAGCCAGGTCGCCGCGATCGAGGCCCTGGACGGCCCGCAGGACATCATAACGGAACGGCGTGACGCCTTTCGCCGCCGCCGGGACAGAATCGTCGCCGGCCTGAATGCGATCCCGCATGTCCATTGCCTTCTGCCCGACGGGGCATTCTATGCGTTCGCGGACATGCGCACGCTCCTTGCCAGGCCGGAATTAAAGCGGAAAGATATTGCCGACGATACCGCGTTGTGCCGGTATTTCCTGCACGAATGCCATGTCGCTTCCGTGCCGGGATTCTGCTTCGGGGGACCGGGATATTTACGGCTTTCCTTTGCGGCATCGGACAGAATGATCGACGACGCGCTGGAACGCATGAAAGCGGGCGTCGAGCGGTTGCTGAAATACTGACGGACAAAACAACAACATAGAGCATTTCCGCTGAACCGGTGTTCAGCGGAAATGCTCCAGGAGCGGCGGACGATGGCAAGCATGATCGCACAGGGCGGACGCGCCATATATGGGGTGCCGCTCGGTATCCTGATGCTGGAAGCGCGCTTCCCGCGCATTCCGGGCGACATGGGCAATGCCGAGACCTGGCCCTTTCCCGTGCAGCTCTGCGTCGTGGAGGGCGCCACCCCCGAACGGATCGTCCTCGGCGACCCCCGCGCGTGGCTGGAACCTTTCATCGGGGCCGCGAAGCGCCTGATCGACCTGGGCGTGTCGGCCATCACGACGAATTGCGGCTTTCTCGCCCTGCTGCAGCCGCAACTGGCAGCAGCCCTGAATGTCCCGGTCGCGACATCGTCGCTCATGCAGATTCCATGGGTCAACGCGACCCTTCCCCCCGGCCGGCGGGCCGGCATCGTGACGATATGCGCCGCAACGCTCACACAGGCCCATCTCGCCGCCGTGGGCGCACCCACGGACACGCCCGTCATCGGCACCGAAGACGGCGCGGAATTCTTCCGGGTCCTGATCAAGGCCGAAAGCGAGACGATGGACGTCGCCCTGGCGGAACGCGACGTGGTGGCGGCGGCACAGGCTCTGGTGGCCCAGCATCCGGATGTCGGCGCCATCGTCCTGGAATGCACGAACATGCCGCCCTACGCCGCCGCCGTCGCCGCGGCGACCGGGCTGCCGGTCTATGACATCTATTCCATGGTCACATGGTTCGTGGCCGGCATTCGGCCGCGCGTCTTTTCCAGCCATTATTCACGGCTGTAATTTTCCGAGGGGAGCCAGGACATGGATCTGGGACTGGAGGGGCGCCGCGCGATCGTGTGCGGCGCCAGCCGCGGCATGGGCCGGGCGATCGCCGTGACGCTGGCGACCGAGGGGGCAGCGGTTACGCTGGT
>NZ_JABXXP010000008.1 GCF_013376155.1 Nguyenibacter vanlangensis | reverse complement strand
CGCCGGACGCGACGCGGCGCTGGCGGCGCTGGATTCCTGCGGCCTGCGGGCCTCTGCGATCACCCTGCCCGCAGCACCGGATCACGCGGAACAACCATTCGCGCTCCGGCATGCGCTCGACGATCTGGACGTTCCGCCCGGTACCGCTTTCGTGGACTTCCAAAATGACGTGACGGCCAAGGACGTCCGGCTGGCGGTACGCGAAGGCTATGCCGGCGTCGAGCACCTGAAACGCTACACCACGTTGGGCATGGCGACCGACCAGGGCAAGACCGCCAATATCAACGGGCTGGCACTGCTGGCGGCAATGACCGGCCGCACGATCGCACAAACCGGCGTCACCACCGCCCGCCCGCCCGTCCAGCCCGTGGCCATCGGAGCGCTGGCGGGCTCCCATCGCGGCCGCCACTTCCGTCCCGCGCGCCTGCCCCCTACCCATGAATGGGCCACGCGCCACAACGCGCATTTCACCACCGCCGGGCTGTGGATGCGCGCCCAGTGGTTTCCCCGTCCCGGCGAGCAGGATTGTCTGGACACCGTGAACCGCGAGGTCGCGACCGTACGCAACGCCGTCGGTTTCTGCGACGTCACCACGCTGGGCAAGATCGACATCCAGGGCCCGGACGCCACCCGGTTTATCGAGCGCGTCTATTGCAATGGCTTCGCCAAACTGGCCATCGGGCGCGTGCGCTACGGCCTGATGCTGCGCGAGGACGGCTTCGCCTTCGACGACGGCACGACCGCCCGCCTGGGTTCGTCGCACTACCTGATGACCACCACGACCGCCAATGCCGCCCGGGTGATGGAACATCTCGAATATTGTGCGCAATGGCTGTTTCCCGACGATGACGTAAACCTGGTCTCGGTCACCGACGAATGGGCTCAGGTTGCCCTGGCCGGTCCGCGTTCACGCGACGTCCTCCGCCGTATCGTCGATCCGGCATTCGATGTGGGGCCCGATGCATTCCCTTACATGGCGGCCACCGAGACCAGCATCTGCGGCGGGATTCCTGCCCGCCTGTTTCGCCTGTCGTTCTCGGGCGAGCTGGCGTACGAAATCGCCGTACCGGCCCGCCACGGCGCACGGCTGGCCGAAGCGCTGATGCAGGCGGGCGAAGAATTCGGCATCGCCCCCTATGGCACCGAGGCGCTGGGCGTCCTGCGCATCGAAAAGGGCCATCCCGCAGGGCCGGAACTGAACGGCCAGACCACGGCCTGCGATCTGGGCTTCGGCAAGTTGCTGTCGAGCCGGAAGGATTATATCGGCGCACGCATGGCGCGACGCCCGGCGCTAACCGATCCCACCCGCCCGACCCTCGTAGGGATCCGGCCGCTGGCCCCGGCCGCACCACTGGGCGCCGGGGCGCACCTGTTGCCTGACGGCGCCCCAGCAACGGCACGCGACGACCAGGGCTGGATTTCTTCGGCCGCCTGGTCTCCCACCTGTGGGTCGTGGATCGGACTCGGTTTCCTGGCTGGCGGCGCAAACCGTCATGGGGAGGTCATCGTCGCCCACGACCCGGCACGCGGCAGGGTGACGCGCGCGCAGGTCTGCCCGCCCGTCTTCGTCGATCCGCAAGGACAGCGCCTGCATGCCTGACATGTCCCCGCACGCCGTCACGATCCGTCCGCTGGCCCCCTGGCAGATCGTCGACATCGCGCCGTTTCGCTGCAACCCGTCCTCCCTGGCGGCGATCCTCGCCGATGCCGGCTTTCCGGCACCCGAGGCAGGCCGCACGGCAGTGAACGCGACCGGCCGTACCGCCTGGGCCGGCCGCGGGCACTATTTCGCCATCGCGCCGGCCGGCGCTCCCGATATCGCCGCGCGGCTGCGCCCGCTCTGCGCAGAGCGGGCCGCACTGACGACACAGGGCGACGGACGATGCGCCTTTCGCATCGGCGGTGAACGCAGCGCGGCCTTCCTTGCCTCCACCACGGGGATCGACCTGCACCCCGGCATTTTCCGCGACGGGGACGTGGCGCTCGGCCAGATCGGGCACATCGGCGTCCATTTCTGGAGGACCGGCGAAGAGGGCTTCGACTGCCTGGTATTCAGAAGCCTGGCGAACGCCCTGCATCACCATCTGACCGAAGCCGCGGCCATGTTCGCGGCGTGCTGACAGTCACGGACTGGAATGAAAACGATGAACACGATCAAGACAGCCCCGCCCTCCAACCCCGAGGCGGCGTGCGGCAATTCCTACATCCTGACCCTGTCCTGCGCAAACCGCCCGGGACTGGTCGCCGCGATCAGCCAGCTTCTGTTCGAACTCGGCTATAACATTACCGAAGCCCAGCAGTTCGACGAGCAGGATAGCGGCCTGTTCTTCATGCGCATTGTCTTTTCCGCCGCCGTCGCCGACCCGACCCCGCCCGAGGCCGCGATCGGCGAACTGGCCGACCGTTTTTCGATGATGTGGTTGCTGCGCGACGTCGCGGTCCGGCCGAAAGTCATGCTGCTGGTGTCGAAATTCGACCATTGCCTGGTCGATCTCCTGTATCGCTGGCGCATCGGCGAACTGCCGATCCAGCCCGTGGGGATTATCGCGAACCATCCGGCCAGCACCTATACCCATATCGATTTCGGCAACATCCCGTTCCATTATCTGCCGGTCACGAAAGACACCAAGGCATGGCAGGAGCAGCAGATCCTGGACCTGATCCAGGCCACCGGCGCCGACCTGGTCGTGCTGGCACGCTATATGCAGATCCTGTCGAACACCATGGCCGCTGCGCTATCGGGACGCTGCATCAACATCCATCATTCCTTCCTGCCCGGATTCAAGGGCGCCAGACCCTATCATCAGGCATTCGACCGCGGCGTTAAACTCATTGGCGCCACCGCGCATTTCGTGACCCACGATCTGGATGAGGGGCCAATCATCGAACAGGACGTCGAACGCATTTCTCACGCCGACAAGCCCGACGACCTGATTCGCAAGGGCCGCGACATCGAGCGGCGAGTACTGGCCCGCGCCGTGCGCTATTATGTCGAAATGCGCGCAATCCTGAACGGCAGCAAGACGATCATCTTCCAGCCCTGAGCGTCCGTTCCGCGAAAGGATACCTTCGTTGCCTATGCCCCGTTCCGCAAACGCGTCGCTGCCTGCCCACGTCATCGACGGCAGGGCCCATGCCGAGCGCCTGCTCGCCGACATCCGCGCCGATGTCGGCGACCTGGTCGAACGCCACGGCATCGTGCCGGGCCTGGCCGTCATCCTGGTCGGAGACGATCCGGCCAGCAACATCTATGTGCGCAGCAAGGTACGCCAAACACGGCGGGCCGGCATGCGCTCCTTCGAACATCGGCTGCCCGCCGGCGTATCCAGTGACGCGCTGCTCGACCTGATCGACCGCCTCAATGCCGATCCGGCGGTGCACGGCATCCTGGTGCAACTGCCGCTGCCGTCGCACCTCTCCAGCCCGACCATCCTTGCCGCCATCCGGCCGGAAAAGGACGTGGACGGATTTCACATCGTCAATGCCGGTAAGCTGGCGGCCGGACAGACCGACGGCGTGATCCCGTGTACTCCGCTGGGTTGCCTGATTCTGCTGCGCGCCGAACTCGGTGTGCTGTCCGGGATGAAAGCGGTGGTGGTCGGAGCCTCGAACATCGTCGGGCGGCCGATGGCGCGGCTGCTGTTGCTCAACCGCTGCACGGTCACCGTGGCCCATCTGGCGACGCGGGACCTGGCGGCCGAAACGCGCCGAGCCGATATCGTGGTGGTCGCGGCCGGCAGTCCCGATCTGATCACGCGCGACATGATCCAACCCGGCGCCACGATCATCGATGTCGGTATCAGTCGCGTCGCGGCGGCCGGCGGCACGCGCATCGTTGGCGACGCGGACTATGAAGGGGTACGCGCGGTCGCGGGACGAATCACCCCGGTACCCGGCGGGGTCGGGCCGATGACGATCGCCTGCCTGCTGTACAACACCGCACGCACCGCCGGCCTGGCCGTCCCATCCTGGACGCCACGCATGGACCAGCAATCCCTGTTCTGACCATACATGCGCTCCGAACATGCCCGTTCATTGCTTGTGGATAACGAATTGACGGATCATGGCGCGGTGCCTAGTCTGGCCGCAGATGATGCCGTCCGGGCAAGAGACCTTACGAGAGGATCATGACCCGATTTCGCTTTCGCCCGCTCCTTGTTCTCATACCGGCACTTTTTCTGACCACCTGCCCCGCCCTGGCAGCCGACGGCGCCTCGCCTCAAAGCAGCACTTCGTTTTCAGCCGCCGACACCGCGTGGCTGATGGTGGCTTCGGTTTTCACCACGCTGATGTTGATTCCCGGGCTGGCGCTGTTCTACAGCGGCATGCTGCGCAAGAAGAACGCCCTATCGGCCTCGATGCAGGCGATCTGCACCGGGGCGGTGGTCTCGCTGGTGTGGATCGTCTGCGGCTACAGCCTGGTCTTTACCGCTTCATCTCCGGTGATTGGCGGCCTGGACCAGACTTTTCTTCGTCATCTTACTCCTTTTTCGATATCTTCGGCTGCCCCGACCGTGCCGGAATTCGTCTTCGTCATGTTCGAACTAACCTTTGCGACGATCACGCCGATGATCATTCTCGGCGGACCAGCCGACCGGATGCGCTTCGATTCTGCCATGCTGTTCGTCGGATTGTGGACGCTGGCAGTCTATTGCCCGATCGCCCACATGATCTGGGGCCCCGGCGGCCTATTGCTGAGTGCCGGCGCGCTCGATTTCGCCGGCGGCACCGTGGTCCATGTCACCAGCGGCGTCGCGGGTCTGGTTGCGGCACTGATGATCGGTCCGCGCCGGGAATACGGTGTCATGGACATGGCCCCGCACAATGTCCTGCTGACTCTGCTGGGCGGATCCCTGCTGTGGGGGGGCTGGTTCTGCTTCAACGGCGGTTCGGCGCTCACAGCCGGTCCGGCGGCGGGGCTGGCCATCCTCAACAGCCAGATCGCCGCCGCCGCCGGGACCACCGCCTGGGTGCTTGGTGAATTGCGGCTGCATGGCAAGCCCAGCCTGCTGGGCGCCATTTCGGGCGCCATCGCCGGACTGGTCGTCATCACGCCCGGCTGCGGCTTCGTCTCTCCGGCCAGTGCCCTGATCATGGGGATGATCGGGGGTATGGTATGCCTGTGGGGCGTCAACTGGCCGAAACGCCGCTTCCACTATGACGATGCCCTGGATGTCTGGGCTATTCACGGGATCGGCGGCATCATGGGCGCTCTGCTGGCCGGCGTCTTCGCCACGGCACGCATGGCCGGTGCGGGACACAGCGGCGTCATCGACGGCCACTGGTGGCAACTGATCGTACAGAGCGAAGCCGTGCTCGTGGTCGTCGCGTGGACCCTGGTCGTCACCGTCCTTCTGCTTCTGCCGTTCAGATATTTTCGCAAGCTGCGCGTGTCCGAAGACCAGGAACAAAGCGGGCTGGACCTTTCGCTCCACGGCGAGACGATCCACGACTGACATGACGGGACAGTGAAGGTGAGAGGAAACGCCCGGCCGGCACGTCTTCCCCATTCGCATCAAGCCCGCTTTGTCTCCGGCTCATTGGCCAGGAATGCCTCCATCGAATCGTCGAATGCCCGCATCCATGGCGTGTGATGCGGCGGCGCCAGCGTCCCCGTGAGTCCTGAAACATAGGACTGGTCGCGATAGTTCATGATATCGTCGACCTTGTCATGCTTCCACGCCTTGAAGGTTTCGGCAACGTGCGCCAGGTTGAAATCGGGATAATCCGTGTTGGCGATCAGGTCGCCGACATAGGCGGTCTGGAAATCGATTTCGTCATAAGCCGTTTCGGCTGCCTCCTCCTTCGCCATCCAGTCGCGCGAATCCCGGCACATCGCAGTGTCGTCGGGCAGCGCGATTTTGCCCATGATAACGTCACGTATATACCATGCCTGCGCGTCGAACATATTGAAGGTATAATACTGATCCTGCATGCCGACATAGAACAGCGCCGGATTGTCGATCCAGCAGACACCTTTGTAAAGGCCTCCGGGATACAGACGATTCCTGGTTTTCAGGCGCAATTCATCCGGCAGAAAAGGAAAATGGTGCATATAGCCCGTGCACAGGACGATCGCATCGACCTGCGTTGAGGTTCCATCGGCGAAGACCGCCGTGTTTCCCTTGGTTTCGACCAGAAGCGGACGCTCTTCGAACGCGTCCGGCCATTTGAATCCCATCGTCTTGCCACGATGCGAGAAAATAATGCGCTTGGCACCATATTTATAGCACTGCGTACCAATATCCTCAGCCGAATAGGAACTGCCGATCATCATGACCGTCTTGCCGGCAAATTCGTTGGCGTCACGGAAATCATGCGCGTGTAGAATGCGGCCGGGAAAGGAATCGAAGCCCGCGAATGCCGGTACGTTGGGCACCGAAAAATGTCCGGACGCAACGATGACATGATCGAAGATTTCGGAATAGACATGCCGTTCGACCAGGTCCTCCACCGTCACGGTAAAATTCCCGTCTCCGGCATTCCACTGGACCGCGCGTACCGGCGAGCGGAAACGGATATGGTCGCGCAGTCCGCTATCACGGATCCGCCCGGTAATGTAGTCATACAGCACCGCCCTGGGGGGATAGGACGGAATTGGCCGGCCGAAATGGCGCTCGAATGAATAATCAGCGAATTCAAGGCATTCCTTCGGACCGTTGGACCACAGGAAGCGGTACATCGATCCGTGGACCGGTTCGCCGTACTCGTCCAACCCCGTGCGCCAACTGTAATTCCACAACCCGCCCCAATCCGACTGTTTTTCAAAACACACGATCTCCGGGACCTCTTCGCCTTTTCGCCCCGCCGCCTCAAACGCACGCAGTGCGGCAAGACCGCTGGCGCCGGCACCAATGATCGCTATCCGTTTTACCATGATTTTTACCACCGATACGAAGTTGAAAGACAGATCAGGCTCTGACTCGGGCTTTCTCCGGATCGTAAGCCGGGAACCGCGCCACCTGCGCGACCAGGCGCTTCTGCTGGCCATCAAGCTTGCCGATTTCCAAACCCGTGCCGGGTGCCGACAAGCTGGCATCTATCCTGGCCAGCGCAATGGAGCATCCAAGTACAGGCGAACGGGTCGCGCTGGTCACAACCCCGACCTGCGCCCTGCCCTGGTAGACAGGATCGCCATGCGATACCGTGTCGTTCGACGCGACGTCGAGCCCGACCAGACGACGCAATGGGTGCGCCCGTCGCGTCGCCAGCGCGGCCGCGCCGACAAAATCATCGGTCTTCGACGCCGGGACCGCGAAACCGATTCCCGCCTCGAAAGGATCGGTTTCGGCGCAGAATTCATAATCAGCGAAAATCAGCCCCGCCTCGATGCGGACCATGTCCAGCGCCGTCAGGCCCAGCGGGGCCAGCCCGTGCGGCTGTCCCGCGGTCCAGACGATATCCCACACTGCGCCCGCCGTCGCGGGATGGCACCAGATCTCGAAACCCAGTTCACCAGTATAGCCGGTGCGCGAGATCACGACCGGAATACCATGTTCGCCGCCGAGCCGCCCTATGGTGAAGCGAAACCATTTCAGCGCCGCGACCGTGGGCTGCGCCGCCGGCGTAAAGACCAGCGGCGCCAGGATATCGCGGCTCAACGGTCCCTGAAGCGCGATATTGTGCAGTTGGTCGGTCGAGGCGCGGATGCTGACCGCCAGCCCCCGTTCCGTCGCCAACGCACGCAACCAGGGCCCGCAATATTCGTCGCCGCACACCAGGCGGAAAGCCTGCGGCCCCATACGGAAGATCGTGCCGTCATCCAGCATGCCGCCGTGGGGGTAGCATAGCGCCGTATAGACGACCTGTCCGACGGCCAGCTTGCGGATATCGCGCGTCACGGCATATTGCAGCAATTCCTCGGCGTCCGGACCCAGAATTTCAAATTTGCGCAACGCCGACAGGTCCATCACGCAGGCCACGCGGCGGCATGCCCAATATTCGGCAATAGGGCCATATCCGGTATAGGATTCGGGCAACCAGAATCCCTTATATTCAACGAAGCGCGCACCGCGTGCCGCCGCAGCGTGATGAAATCCGGAATCCCGTGTCATGACGGGTGGTGAGTCAGGTGTCATGCGTCGCGCCGTCGCCCGTGGAAAATGATGATGCCCGTCATAGATGCGGACCTGGATGTCGGTCGGATGCCACGCATTGGCGGCGTCGATATCATCGGCGCAGGATGACGACGCGCAGATCAGGTCGGTCTTCGCCTGCAACAGCACGTAATCGCCCGGCCGAGACCAGGGTTCATCCATCGTGATCGTGCCGCAAGGGAGCACAGCGGTATTGTAGAAGAAATTGATCGCCGGCCATGCCGCGCGCGCTGCCACACCGAACGGACCCAGCTCCCGATTGAAATTGTCTGAACAATTGTCATGGCCTGGATAACCCGCATCGTCATAATATTTCGCGCTGCATGCGGTCAGGAACGCGTCATGCCGCCCTACAGTATCCTGGATGATTTCCACCAGAGCATGGTTGCGCACGTCGAAGAATTTGGCATGCAACCCCGGCATGGGCATCGCGTGCCCCATCGCGGTCCGGGTCGCCGTCGCATCCAGCCCGTATTCCCGCCCCTCCGCCAGCGCGCCGGCGTCGAAAGCCAGGAAATCCGAACATTGGCGGCCCGAAATGTCGATGATCTGGATATAATCCCCTTTCTTCACCCGATAGGCCCGCGCGCTGGCGGCCGGAACATGCAGGTCCTGAACCGGCGGCGCCAGCGGATCGGGCAGCCGGTCCCCCTCGTCCGGCGCGACATGCAGTTCGACCGTGATCGCGGTGGGCGGATTCTGTTCGGATGGCGCCATAGCCGCGCCAGGCGCGGCGACCAGCACCCGTCCGTCACGGCCGATCGCCACGTCCGCCGACATGCCGGCAGGCGTATCCCGGTCGAAGGGCACGAAAGTCTCGAATGCGCCGCCAGCTTCGCGGTCCCAGACCGCCGCGATCTCCGCCGCATGGAGCACCATGCCATCCGGGACGGAGGTAGACGCGATCATGCCCGCAGGCGCCAGCAATACGACCGGCTGCCCGCCGTCGGGACCGACCAACCGGACGATATCACCGGCCCGGACGGACAGGAATCGCGCGCTCCCCCCTGCGACAAGATTGCACGAACGCACATTCCGCCCGACCAGGTCATTCCGATCCATCGCGCCGTCCCATCCACGCTGTCAGGTTCCAGTCTATTTTCGTACCCGCATGTCCTGCAATCGTGCCAACCGGCATCATTGCAAGCGGCCATCGGGCCGGCGCAACCGACAAAAAGTGCTATATCCCAGACGGTTGCCCTTCCCCCACCCGCAAGGTATCAGACTTTCTTATACATAAAAAACATTTCTTGGCATTCAAGGTCACAAACCATATCCTTGGTTACGGAAACGAATCACCCATTGCGACGTGATCGCTCCGACGCATGAAACTGAAGGTTGTGACGCCGGCGTTCGATATCATGGAAAGGGCTGGCCCATATGGCAGTCAGGATCGGTTCGACGACCCTATTGGTAATCGCGACGACGTCCCTCATTTCGTTGCCGCTGATGCTGCCCACGCCCTTGCAGGCAGCCACCCGTAACGACGAAAAACCCCGTGGAACGACACAGCGAAACGCAACATTGAAATCCTCCACCCAGGCGGGACGTCGCCCCGCGCGCCTGGCCGCCGATGATGAATCGGTGTCGGTCACCGCACGTGCGCACGAAGCGCGCAATACGGAAAACGTCGTCTCACGCGCGGCGATCGAACAGCTCGCCCCCGGCACGAACGTCCTCAAGGCCGTGGGGCAATTGCCCGGCGTCAGTTTCAGTTCCTCTGACCCGCTGGGCATCGATACCTGGGGGGCGAGCGTCTATATGCGCGGCTTCTTCCAGAACCAGTTGGGCGTGACCCTGGATGGCATTCCGCTCAACGACCAGGGCTACGGCAACGTCAATGGCCTCAACGTCGCCAATGCGGTCATCACGGCGGACATCGCCAATGTCTCGGTATCGCAGGGCGGCGGCGCGCTGGACGTGCCGTCCAACACCAATCTCGGCGGCGCGATGCAATTCTCCACCGCCGACCCGAAGCACAAGGCCGGGGCGATCATCGAACAAGGTTTTGGTTCCTATGGCATGGAACATACCTATATCCGCCTCGATAGCGGCGACCTGAACCACACGGGTACGCGCGCCTTCGGATCCTATTCACGCAATTACGAGGAAAAATACGACTCCCCCAGTTCCGGAATTCTACAGCAGGCGGACGGAAAGTTGGTCCAGCCCCTGGGGGCGGACAGCACCATGTCGGCCTTCTTCAACTGGTCCGAGGCACAGGTCTGGGTCCATGCCGACAAATCGTTCGACATTCTCAACAAGCTCGGCTGGCGGGTCGAGGACCTCTATCCGAACTACGCGGCGGCCTATGCCGCTGCAAACTGGGTCGCCTATTGCGGCGGCCTGGCCCCGTCCTGCGCCACACCACCGGGCGTGCTTGGCGGCGCCGGCCTGCCCGCGGGATGGTTCAACACCAACGCGCAAGCCGGCGTCTCATTCTATGATGGCGGACAAACTTCGATCGACTATCTCGGCGGGCTGAATTTCGATATCGCGATCAATGATCGCCTGCGCTGGAAAGCCACGATCTACGGCCACAGCGACACGCAGTACCAGACATACGGTGATCCCTACCAGCCTTCGGCCACCGGCGCGCCCCTGTCCGAGGAAGTCTGGCAACCCCGGCAGGAACGCTACGGTTTCCAGACATCACTGCACTATTTTGTCGGTCGCCATGCGATCAGCACCGGCGTCTGGTTCGAAAATAACAATCAGCAATTCGCCCTGTTCTGGTACAACGAGCCGCTTCTGGGCCACGGCGCACCATTGAAGACGATCGGGCCCTATAACGTCTATGGCCGAGCCTTCCTCCAGGATGTCGGCTATCAGTGGAACACCAACTCGTTCCAGTACTACGCCATGGATGTCTGGCGCCCTCTGCGCAACATCAGCGTAACCTACGGCTTCAAATCTCTGGTGCAGACAACGTCGGGCGGGGCAGATTACAACAACCCCGAACTCAATTACGGTCCCCTGGCCAATGGCAGCATGACCGCGGCCAGCGGCTTCCTCCCCCATGTGAACCTGGACTGGCACTTTGCCCAAGGACATGAACTCTATTTCGACATGGCCGAGAATATGCGTCCCTACAGCGTCAGCGGCGCCGCCAGCCTGGGCGCCGTCGGATCGCCCTGGAACGTCGCCGTACCTGCCCCCACCAACGGCCAGATGCCGCCACAAACCTCCCAGGACCTGTTCAAGACGCTACAGCGAACCCTGCATCCCGAACGCGACTGGGATTTCGTTCTCGGCTATCGCTATACCGGCAAGCTCATCTCGGTGACGGCGGATGCCTACCATGCTGACCTCTACCATCATCTGATCTCGGCCTCGCTCGGCACGCTGAACGCGCCGGTGACGACGGTGCTCGACACCCATCACGCCGACATGTGGGGGGCCGATGCCGCAGCGACGCTCCGCCCGCTTCCGCGCCTCGCCATTACCAATACGTTCAGCTACAATCGTTTCACCTATGACACTCCCGTCAATCTGTGCACCGGCGGCATGGTCTGCAACCTTCAGGGCAAACGGCTCAGCGGCTATCCGGCCTTCATGTACAAGGCCGACGCCTCTTATAGTTGGGGCCGCTTCCTGGTTCATTTCGGCGTGAACTATTATTCCGCGCGGCCCTTCTCACTGATGAACGATACCAGCGTTCCGGCCTATTGGCTGTCCGACCTGGGCGCGCGATACCTGCTCGGGAATTACGGCATGATGAAGAACCTGACCGTCAGCTTCAACGTCTATAACACGTTCAACGCCAAATATATCGCGATGATGGGCGAAAACGGTTTCCCCGTCAGCGGTGACGCCCAGTCGATGGAACGCGGCGCCGTGCGTCAGTTCTTCGGCACCGCACGAGCGGAATTCTGATTGTCCCGCATACCGCGAACGGAGACCGCAATGCCTGAACCCTTGCCCCCTCCTCTCCTGGTGAACAGCGACGAAACGATCCTGCGTTTTCCCTATCCGTTTCCCGAAGACAGCTACATGTATTCCTTCAACGTCGAACCGCACACGCCCTCGGCGCGGGTGGAATCGATGCGCGCCGCCTTCGACAGCGACGAACATTACCTCACCGAATGCCGGCAAAAAGCTCGAATTCTGGCCGAAGACCCCCGACGCTGCCTCATTCTGCCGCACATGGAGCAGGCGCAGTGGGATTTTCTCGAACTGGCGATGACATC
Source organism: Nguyenibacter vanlangensis (assembly GCF_013376155.1). Taxonomy (GTDB): domain Bacteria; phylum Pseudomonadota; class Alphaproteobacteria; order Acetobacterales; family Acetobacteraceae; genus Gluconacetobacter; species Gluconacetobacter vanlangensis. Next base: position 17,223 of record NZ_JABXXP010000008.1, on the reverse strand, counting down.
GCTTGCCGCCGATTATCCCCACCATTTCAGCCTGGAACGCAACGGCGGACATTGGCGATGGATCAATCGGCTGCTGGACATCGACCATGCCTTCACCTTCGGTGACCCGGCTGGTTTCGACGAAGCGCCATTCCGCTTCATCGCGCGACAGATGCAGGGCGACATGGTGTTGCTGGATCAGCGCGACAACACTCTCTGGATGGATGCAGGCATGGTGACCGGTGCGGCCGACTGGTCTCTGAAATTTGATGTGGGCATGTCTTTTCACCAATGGCACGCCCCGGTGCCCAAGGCGCATGAACTCGGAGTGTTCGACCGCGCACTGCGATATCTGCTGATGGTCCGGCATGAGCATCCGGTACGCCGGCTGAACTGGACGATGACGGTCAATCCGTGGCTCGACACATCAACGGAAAACTACACGATCTGGGGGCCGGACCGCGCGACCGTCACCCTGGACGACGTGGCCGACCGGGTCCACCTGCGCGTGGAACTGCAGGCCCTCTTCCGCCTGCCGCGCTCGCATGCGCTGGCGTTTTCGATCCGCACCTACCTCCTGCCACTGCGCGACATCGTGCGCGTACCGAAATGGCGCGCCCGGCTGCATCGGGTCCTGCGCGATCTCGACCCCGCGCTGTCGACATATAAGGGACTGGACCTGTACCGACAGGTCACGGTAAAGTTCCTGTCGCGTTACGACGACGGCACCCCACTTTCCCCTGGCATCCAGCATGACGCGACCGGACTTGTCTGATCGGCGCGCGGTATCTTGGGCCACCAGATTTCACGGAGGAACCGGGAAACGTGCATCAAGGGACGGCATCACCCGCGATGATCGCGATGCCGGGCTCCTGCGCCTGGTTTCAGCAAGCCGGAACCGCCGCAGCCTCGATCGGGTCGGACATTTTCTATGTCCATCTCCTGTCGCTGCTCGGGCTGGTGGTCCAGCATTGCTCGACCTGGATCATCACCTATTCAGACCAAAACCCGCCCGACGTGTTCCATACCGCCGGCGTCACGAAACGGACGCTGACCAGCTACTGCCGTGATTTTTATGAGGTCGATCCGTTCTGGCAGGTCTCGCGGCTCTGTCGGGACGCCGAGGTCCTGACGCTGGAAACATTGGACCCGTCTGTCAAAAATGCCCGCTATACCGAGGCTTTCCGCAGCGACGCGGGATTCCGGGACGAATTGGGGGTATTGCTGCCCAGTACCTCCGGCCGGGCCGTCAGCCTGTTCCTGCAACACGATGCCAGGATGTTCAGCCCCCGAGACATCGCTGCGGTGCGCAAGGTCATGCCCCTGATCGTGGGAATGCACCGCGCGCATTTGAGCACCCGGACCGACAGGCGGCCGGTGCCCCCCTCCTACCCGCCATCCCGGGCTGGCGATGACGCACACGATCCATGGTCCGATCTGGCCACGCGCCTCACCCCGAGAGAGCAGGATTTAATCGCCCTTATCATGCGCGGCCGCAATACCGGTGAGATCGCCCAGGCATTGCAGATCTCAAAAGGCACAGTCAAGAACTACCGGTTACGCCTTTATCGCAAGGCGAACGTGACATCGGAACGTGCTCTGGTCTCAACCCTGCAACGGACAGGTATGTTCTGATCCCTGGCCCGATGACTCCACGTGTCTGCGGAACACCGCGCGGGTCAATAAGACAAACTTATAACCATGAATCCCGATATTACCATTACGGTTCAACATTGAACGAACGGCTACACCGCTGCACTGCGCGCCGGCCGGTCCGATCCGATGGCAAGGAACAGGAAAGGTACAGAGATGCTCGCACAAGACGATATTTATCCCACTTCGGCACCGCCCGGATATGAATATGTGCTTCGGGACGAACCGGCCTTTGATCCGGCCATTCACCTGCAGTTGGAATATCCCGAAAAAATCTGGATGCTGTCTGATCTGGGATATGATGAGCATTTCATATCGCGCTTCGCCTCGCCAGTCGCTGCAACCAGCCCGGCCCGCCTTCTGAGCGACGAGGGTATCGCAGTTCTTGAAGACATCACCCGCAAGCTGCAACCCTATATCCGCTACGATAGTGCGGGCCCCCGCGTGCCGGCGGCGCTCCGCGGCACAACGCACCGTTCGCGCTTCATTCGCGACCTCTGCCTGTCACCGGACATCACGGCGTTCTTTTCGGACATGTTCCAGACCTCGCTCCTGCCCCATACGATCACCCACCAGCAGGGGCACATGAATTTTCAGCCAAGAGAACTCTCGAAGGAAGTCGATACCTGGCATCACGACGCAACCGCCTTCGACTGGGTGCTGATGGTCCACGATCCCAATGCGCTGCAAGGCGGCCGGTTCCAGATATTCGAAGGCACCAGGCAGGAAGGATGGGAACTGATTCGCTCGGGCAAAAGCATTCCCGAGGACCGGATCATCACGCCCAACTTTCCCGGCCCCGGCTATGCGTGCTACATGCAGGGCTGCACGGTCTTTCACCGGGCCTCGCGCCTGGAGGAACTAGGTTTCCGCAGCAGCCTGGTGCAGAGCTATGTGTCCCGGAATGTCAAGGTTCCCGATCCGAACCGCATCGAATGGATCGAAATTTCCGAGCACGGCGCTCAGGACCGGAACTATATGCTGGAACGCCAATGCGCGGCCGCCGAATGGGCGCGTCATCGATCCTGGGTCGCGCGTCACCGATTAAACGAACTGCTGGCGGAAATGCCATTCGACGCCACACCCGAACAGGTCTCACAGGCCCTGCGGCATGTCGTGGGCGATCTCAATGACCTGATTGCCTTACTGCAGCACGGTCCCGTTTCCCGCCAGGAAGCCCATCGCCTGCGAGACGCGCTGGATCTGGCGCAACTTGCCTAGAACATCTTCACCCGTTCAAACGGAATAGTTTGAACGGGTAAAAATACTCGCCAGAACAATGCGCTAATGCCGACGACCGGCCGAGGGACATGTTCCCGGCCGGACTCTCACCCACGCGCTTGCCGCATATCCTGACTGCTGTCATCACAATCCGTTCCCACCCGTCACTCCATCCCGGCCCTATGGACCGGAGCAGGTTTTCATCAGAAGCATGACGAGGGACATATTATGTTCAGGAAATTTATTTTCCTCCTAGAAACAAAATTCGCTTGAAACGAGCCCGGGATGCTCTGTATTTTATTACGATTCCAAATCATAATCGAAGCGGACAACGCCAAATATTCCATGCCTACACTGGTTTCCGCAAAATGAGGCGATCATGCGTTTCAGAGGTTTCAGGACGGTTCTTTTTGCCAGCGTAGCTTTGGTGCCATGCGCCGCGATTGCCGCGATGCAGCCTGTCGCCCCGCAATCGGCGCGCAAGGCAGATACGCGGAAAGGTGCGGTAAAACCGTCTGCATCCATGCCCAAACGGGCCGCGGCCATTACTACGGAAGACATCCAGGTCTTTGGCGGCGGCTCGACACGGCAAATGGCAACCATCAGTAGCAGCGAATTGCGCCGCTCCGTTCCCGGCACCAGCGCCATGAAGGTCCTGGCCCGTCTGCCCAGCGTGAATTTCATGTCCGCCGATCCATTTGGGGCCTATGAATGGTCGACCCGGATCACCGTGCGCGGCTTCGCACAGGATCAGCTTGGCTTTACCTTGGATGACATCCCTCTGGGGCCGATGGAATACGATACCGAACGCGGCATCAATGTGAACCGTACAGTCCTGAGCGAGAATATCCGCAGCACCACAGTCTCTCAGGGTGCAGGGTCGGTCGAAGTCCCGTCGCTGAGCAACCTGGGCGGCACGATGCAGTTCTATACCGCCGATCCCAGCCTGAAACCCGGTGGCACCGTACAGCAGACCTTCGGCAGCAACGACACGTTCCGTACCTTCGCTCGGGTCGACAGCGGTGCACTGAACGGTTCCGGCACACGCTTTTTCCTGTCCTACGCCCATTCCACCCTGGACAAATGGAAGGGGGCTGGTTCGAACCTCTATGATCAGATCAATGCGAAGCTGGTCCAGCCGTTCGGCGACCATACGACCTGGACGACCTATTTCGACTGGAGCGACCGCAAGGAAATCGACTACCAGGATCTGTCGATGAACTATATTCATATACTGGGACCGAACTGGGACAATTATTATCCCGATTACGCCGCCGCCTACAACGCCGCGCTCGGCACCTACACCCGCGGCGAAAATAAAACGAACGACGCACTCGACGCCGCATATTACGCCGGGTCGGGCCTGCGACAGGATTTCGTCGGTTCAACCACGCTGGATACGGCGCTGGGCCATGGCATGACCTGGCGCACTACAGCGTATGCGATCGCCGATGCCGGCTTCAGTACCTGGGTGACGCCGTACACGCCGTCACCCAATGGTGCACCGCTGAGCATGCAGGGGCGTGACGAAGGCGGACAGCGTTATGGTCTCGTTAGCAATTTCGCCTGGCGTTACATGCGGAATGATTTTCACACTGGAATATGGTTCGAAAACAATAATTACATCCAGAACCGTCGCCTCTATCAGGAACCGCTTCTGGGTCAGGGCCAGCCGCTCAGCCCCTATGTATGGCAGAATACCCAGAACGCGTTTCTGGATGAATGGGGCTACGTCTTCAATACCAATACGTTTCAGTTTCATCTGTACGACACATACCGGGTGCTGCCGAATCTTCAGGTCAACGCAGGTTTCAAATCGTTGGTCTCGACCACGCGCAGCGGAATTCTGTTCAACAATCCAGCCTTCACCGGCCAGGATACGCTGCCCTCCGGCGGCCTGACAGCAGCCGCAGCCTTCCTGCCGCAGGTCAGCGCGAGTTGGAAGGTTACGTCGCACGACGAACTGTTCTTCGACGTCTCGAAGAACATGAGCACCTTCTCTTTCAGCGGCTGGAATCAGGGCTCGCCGTTCGGCATCACCGACGCGAACGCGTTTCGCCAGGAACAGAAATCACTCAAGCCACAAACCGCATGGGTGTACGAAGCCGGATACAGAATCCACCGCCGTTGGTTCGACGGCTTGCTGACCGGCTACCGGGCCAATTTCTCCAACCGCCTTCTGACCATTGCGCAGGGATCGATCATCAATTCCTACGCCACGGTGCAGAATGTCGGCGGTGTCACCATGAACGGGCTGGAGGTTAGCGGCACGATCCACTTCCCCCGGCATATTTCCTGGTACAACAGCTTCAGTTGGAACCGCGCCACTTATGACAACAACTACACGACCTCGTCGGGTGTGGCGCAGGTCCGAGGCAAGCAGGCTCCGAACATGCCGATTCTGATGTGGAAAAGCCAGATTTCCTATCGCTACAAAGGATTTTCCACCGATATTGACGAAAACTATGAAGGCCATCGCTACGTCGATTACATGAATACCGTGGCAGCGCCGCATTATTTCATCACCAATTTCGGGGCTAGCTACGATTTCGGCCAGTTGGGGGCACTACGGAACCTGTCGCTCCAGCTCAACATCTACAACCTGCTGGGCCAGAAATGGATCGCGGTGGTTGGCGAGGAAGGAAATCCGCTCCAGGGCGATTACCAATCCTTCATGCCTGGCGCGCCCAGGCAGTTCTTCGGAACGATTTCGGCGCATTTCTGATGACAGAAGAGAGAGTCAGGACGATGTTCCGGAATCATTCCTTCCGCTCGCGCGCCGCTGGCACGCTGGCCATGCTGCTGTCCCTCGCCGTTGCGCCGTCGGCTCGCGCCTATCATCCGATCACGTCGACGGCAGGCTCGACGGTGGTCTTGACCGGCCATGACCTGACGCTGGACCAGTTGATGCGCATCGCGCGTGACGGCGCGCCGGTTTCGCTGTCCCCGTCGGCACGGCAACGGTCGCAGGACGCCTATGACCTGCTGCTGGAAGCGGCGCGGGAGGGCGTGCCAGTCTATTGGTTCAACCGCGGCGCCGGCGACCAGCGCGAAGTCTCGATCTTTACCGGCGATCCGTTGGCCCCCGCCAACAAGGCATTGCTGGAGAAAATCCAGCTCGACCGTTTCCGGCGCGAAGGCCGCTCCTGGTCTGGGGCCGAAGTCGACGATGAAGCCCTGGTCCGCGCCGTAATGGCCATCCGCGCCAATACCATGAGCTACGAGGCTGCAAGCCCGCCTTTAACCCAGATGCTGCAGGATCTGCTTAACCACCGGGTCACGCCGGTCATACCGCTGCGCGGGTCACTGGGCGAGGGCGACCTTGCTGTCATCGCCGCGATCGGCGCGACAATGGTCGGGGAAGGCAACGCCTATTATCACGGCGAACGGATGAAGGCGATTGAGGCCCTGCGCAGGGCGGGCCTTCGCCCGCTGCAACCATTCGCAGCCGATGATGCCGCGCTGATCAGTTCCGATGCCTACGCGGTGGCACGGGCGGCGATAGCGGTGGAAAAGGCCCGCCGGGCGCTGGATTGGGCAGACCTGGCGCTGGCGATCGACTTGCAAGGGATGAACAGCAGCATCACGCCCCTGTCCTCCCCTGTGCAGGCCGCGCGTCCCTACACATGGCTGAACCGTGACGCGGCGCGTGTCCTGGGCCTGCTCAGGGGCAGCTACCTCATGGACAACGATCCGCATCGCATCATCCAGGACCCCGAGAGCCTGCGTGCGTCGTCCATCCGCCAGGGTTCCGCCTGGCAAGCCTGGGCCGCGCTGCGCGATACGGTTCTTCTTGCGATGAACAGTTCGGATCACAATCCGGCCACCCGGGTCGGGGTGTCGCCGGGGGATTCCTGGGAACTGTCAACGCCGCAGATGATGCGCTACTATGTGCGGGGCAGCGACGCGGACCGACACCTACATGGTTATGTCCTGTCGAATGCCAATTGGGACCCCTATCCGCTGGCGAACCAAGTAGAAGCCATGACCATCGCGCTGGGGAACATGGACGTGGCAGTGACACAACGGCTTTATCGTTTCGACAACACGTTGTTCACCGTCGTCTCGCCGCATGACGTGCTGTCGCCCGACCAGGTGCTGCAACATTCCGGCTTCCGCAGCGACTATACCGCCGCCGATATTTTTCAGGACGTGCAGGGGCAGATGAATCCGGTTTCGCCGGAAGGCAACGCGATCATCGCGACGGTTGAGGATCTTCAGGCGCAGACCTATCTGAAAACCGTTCGCCTGCATGACACGGTGGAGGATACGATCCATCTTCTGGCCCTTGACCTGACCACCGGATGCGACTGGATGACGTTGCGCCGTATCCAGAATCCCAAGCGCGGCTTTGGCGCGGCGAGCATGGCCCTTTGCCGGGATCTGGACGGCACGATGACCGATCGCGTCGCATTCATCAACGTTACCAATCCAGCCCGTTATCTCGATCACGGGATTTAAAAATGGCAACGATCCCGGAACGGAAACGCACCGAACTTACCGTGGCATGATACGCTGCGCCGCCGAAATATATCCCGACCGTTGCGGTGACCATCCATTCCACAGCCGAATGACCGTTACGTTATCTTCTCGAAATATCTGATCAGATACGGTTGTAATGAAATCTCGTCCCGAGCGTCCTTTACTGCTGCCGGATCGAAGAACGTATTCGTCTTTTTTAATGGAAACGCACATGAAGCCCTGTTGCATCATAAAGGGGAAACGACCGTGGAATTCGAAATCGAACATCTGGAACTCGGCGTAGCACAATCACGTCCGGCCCCAAACGACACGACTCGCCTGGTGATCGCCGCTTCCATCGCATCAGGGATATCTCATCTCGGTTCTTCGACGATGCCGTTCCAGATCAGTGCCCTGATCGAACGGTTCCATCTGTCCGCAAGCAACGCCGGTTGGTTCGGCTTCTTCGAAATTGTCTCTCTATCCGTCGCCATGATTCTGGCTATGCCACTACTCGGGCATCTGTCCCACAACGCACGAGCCATGATCGGCGCATTCCTGATCGTGATCGGCCATGTGCTGGTCTATCTCGGACCGGGTTGGCTGCCATGGATCTGGGCATGCGCCATCATGGGGGGCGCGGGCTATGGGCTGATCTTCGCCGCCTTCATTTCCAGCGTGTCGAGCGACGGAAATCCAGACCGAATCTACTCTCTGGCCTGCGGCGGCGGACTGGTGGTGGTGGTCGCCGCCATCATGGCCGTTCCCTGGACGACATCGGCCTTCGGCGCACTCGGTCCCTTCCTGACCATCGCCGCGCTGACCATCCTGCTTGCACCCTTCATGCGCGCCCTGGGGCGGGACAATCCGGTCGGGGCAGCCGCCGCCGCGCAATCGCGCACCGCCCTGGCCGCCGGAACGCTACCGCTGCTGGCCATGTGGATCAGCTATTCGATCGGCTCCAGCATGGTCTGGTCCTTCGCCGATCAGACCGGTCTCGCAATCCATGTCCCGCAAAATGTGATCGTCATGCTGTCGTCGGCGGGAATCGTGATGGGCTTCCTGGCCAACATGTTCGGTGCCGTGATCGCGGGACGGGTCAGCCGCGTCCTGTCTCTTGTCGTCGGGATACTGGGTACCGCCCTGTCATGCCTGCTGACGGCGCTGTCATGGAGCGAGGTCACTTATTGCGCCGGGGTCCTGATGTACTGGATCTTCGTCATGATCGCCTACGCTTATCTACTGGGCGCCGCCGCCATCCTGGACCGCAGCGGCCGCGTCGGCACCCTGGGCGGCGGCTGCGACCGGATCGCCTATGCCGTGGGGGCCCCGATCGGCGGTATGGTGCTGGATCATGGCTCACATCTCATGCTCGGCGTGATCGGTTTCCTGTTCGGCGCTACGCTGCTACCGGTCTGCATACCCGCCATTGCCCGCGCTCTGCGGCGCAGTCAGACCTCCGGCAAAATTTCCCAATGCGCAATGGGTTCTCATCCTGATTGTCGCGCCGTACTCAATCATCATCCTTGTGGGTAGCTACAAAAACATCTCCGGCCGCGTTAATCCAGCCGCGGAACATTCCCTCGGTATTAAACTCAGCCGTTACGGAACCAGCAGGATCAACAGCGATGATTCCCCCGCCGATACCGTACGGATTAAATGCTTCCGCGAGTACCGAGCGTACGGCGTCCGCAACGGAACGCCCTTCATACTGCACGCGCGCCGCGATCTCGTGCCCCACGACGTGACGGATAAAATATTCCCCCTGACCGGTGCAGGAAACGGCACAGACACCATTTTTCGCATAAGTTCCCGCACCGATGATGGCACTGTCCCCGACGCGACCGACGGCCTTGTTGGTAAAGCCGCCGGTCGAGGTCGCGGCTGCCAGATTCCCATTGCAATCCAGCGCCACGGCACCGACCGTACCATGCTTCTCGCTCTCACTGGCAAAGGTGCCCAAACGCTTGTGCGCGCGCATTGCCTCCAGAGCCTGTACACGGCGGGGCGTGGTAAAGTAGGATTGCGGCATCGTCTCCAGGCCCTGCTCGGTCGCATAATCGTCGGCGGCGGGACCGGCCAGCATCATGGGAATATTCCGGGTCATCAGCAGTCGGGCCAGTCGCACCGGGTTGCGCACCGCCCGTGCCGCCGCGACGGCGCCCGCAATGGCCGTGGCGCCATCCATGATCGATGCATCCAGTTCATGCTCCGCCGCGGCGTTCAGCGCGGCGCCATGGCCGGCATTGAAATGCGGCGAATCCTCCAGGACCACGACGCAGGCTTCCACCGCCGCCACGGCCGACCCGCCATTCGACAAGATCATATACCCGGCTTCCAGGGCGTTGCGGATATCGGCACGCGCGTCAGCCCATTCGTCTTCGGATAGCACGGCGCGGGACATGACGCCGCAACCGCCATGCAGGGCAATGACGGGCCGGCGTGCCGGCATCAGGATGCTCATGGGGTAGGTTCCTGCGCGTTGGCCCGACACCAGGTCGCAACCTGTTCGTGCGTCGCGAACCAGACATCGCCCATGGCCCGGGCAACCTCCAGCAGTGCTGCGATCATACCGACCCGGCTGCGATGTCCGCTGATATGCGGATGCAACGTCAGCAGGAACAGCCCGCCCTCCTCATGCGCGCCCTGGAATTCCGCCATGAAGATGTCCAGGACATCGCGCGGCGCGGTATAAGGGCGTACAGCCGAAAACCGGTCGAAATTGAAGTAGACGGCATCGTCGCGAATCCATTCGGGGGGCAGTTCGACAATGCCGGTGGCCTCTCCGCCCTGGACGAGTTCGTAGGGATCGTCGTCGGCCATCAGGCTGCTGTCGTACAGCAGGCCCATCTGCCGGATGATGGACAGGGTATTGACTGAAAAATCCCAGCTCGCCGTGCGGATACCGACGACCGGCCGGCGGCTGACATCCTGCAGGACGGTCCGCGCGCGGACCGTCAGGTCCAGCTCGGTTTCGGCATCCAGATGGGTATTCCGCTCATGAATCCACGAATGGATGCCGATTTCGTGCCCGTCTGCAACGACGCCCCGCACCTCGTCGGGATAGAGCAGGGCGGACACGGCGGGATAGAAGAAAGTCGCGGGCACCCCATGCCGTTGCAGCAGGTCCCGGATACGCGGCACGCCGCGCCGGTTGCCGTAATGGCCCTGGCTGATCCGCATCGGGCTTTCGTCGCCGTCGCGCAGTGGGATCGTGTCGTGATCGGCGTCGAATGACATGGCGAAGGCGCAACGCGCCCCGCCGGGCCAGGATGCCGGGCGCAGGGACCGTCCAGCCCGGGCACGTCCGACGGCGGCGCGCCAACGGCTTTCGGGCCACCGCCAGGGGGGCGGCGAATTGTCGGCGGGTGTCGTCATGACAAGGTTTCCAGGGTTGTGTCGCCAGCGGACGGACATTCCGCGCGCGAATGGCGCCAACGCGTGTCCATCCTGCGCGCGAGGGGAATGAAACTGGCCGAGGCCAGGGCAACCAGCCCCGCCAGCCCCGCCAGGTTACCGAACAGATGCGCATATGCGGCGGCCGATACGATGCCCGATCCAGCCTCCGGTCCACGGGCGGCGTCGGTGGCAACCAAACTGCCGAGATAGCTGGCGAACCCACCCAGGACGGAAAAACAGCCCATCATCCGCCCCACCGCATCGGGTGGCGCGTAACGGGCGATGGCAGCCAAGCCGAGCGCCGCGATCAGCAGTTCGCCAGCCGAAAACAGCGCATATCCCGCCACCATCCACCAGGGCGAAATGAGGCCCTGCACTCCTGCCAGCGCCCCGGCGCGCCACAGCACGAACGAGGCTGTCAGCAGCACGAAGCCCAGCAGGAAACGCGCATGAACCGATATCGGCCGCCCCCGGCATTCGGCGCGGTGATAGATTGCGGCCAGACAAGGCGCGAGCGCGAGGATCCAGATATTGTTCAGTGACTGGAACTGGCCGGGCTGTACTGTCCAATCCATGCCGGCCAGATGCATCGCTCCAGAAACATGGTCACGCGCGAAACCGGTCAGCGAGGTCGCGATCTGCTGGTTGAACAGGAAGAACAGGATCGCTTCCGACTGCAGCGCGAAGGACAGTTTCAGTCCGGCACGCAAGGCCGGTGCCGAATGCCGGTAGAGCATGATCCAGATCACCAGGATGGCGACGGCAGCGATCCAGATGCAGGTCCGTGCCAGCCCCGGATAATGCAGCAGCGCGAACGCCACGCCGATTCCGGCGGCGAACAGCAGCCAACGCCGACGATCGAGCGTGCCGGCCGGGCGCGGGTCGGTGGCCGGCAACGTAAGCGAGACCGCGAACCCCGCCCACAGCACAGCGGCGGCCACGCCGAAACCTGCCTGCCAGCCGACGCTGACGGCCAGAAAGGGAATCGTCAGCGTCGCGACCGTCGCCCCGATATTGACGGACATGTAATAGACGGTGAATACGATATCGAGCCGGTCATCGGTCCCGCTGAATGCATGCCGCAGCAGGCTGGTGATGTTGGGCTTGAAGATACCGCCGCCGCAGACCAGGACGGCCAGCACCAGCGACACGCCCGTCGCTCCGCCCAGGCCGCTGGCCAGGCCGGTATAGCCGATCGCCAGCAGCGCCAGCGCGGCGGTTACCGTCCGCCGCGCCCCCAGGACCCTGTCACCCAGCCAGCCGCCCAGGACGGGAACGCCGAACATCAGGGCGCTGAACGCACCCCACAGCATAATGGCACCCTGTTCCGACAGACCCATGGTCCGCACGAAATATAGGACCGAGACGCTCTGCAGGCCGTAGAAACCGAACCGCTCACAGATCTCGAGGGCGGCGATCTGCAGGAAGGTACGCCGGCGGGATGTCATCGCGTCAGAACCTTGCGCTGACCGAACCGAAGAACTGGCGCGGCGAACCGGGCAGCAGGGATTGACGATCGCCTGTCAGCGGGAAGCCCTGTTCGCCCACTGTCGAAATATAGGGCGTATTCAGCAGGTTGTAGATGTCGAACGAGACCGACAGGTCATGGAAGACGCTCCGCCGGCCGAAACTGTAGCGCGCACCGATATTCGTCATCCAGAAACCCGGCACGCTCGTATCGTTGGTATAGCTGAGATAGCGGCGCGAGATGTAGCTCGCGTCGAAATGGGTGGACAGCCTCCGATAGCTGTAAATCAGGCTCGTTTTATACATGAACTGGGGATAGGCGGGAACATTCTTGCCTTGCAGATGGTAGAGCACTCCCCCCGACGTGATGTTGTTGTCGTAGGTCGAATGATTGTAGCTGATGCTGTTGTCGATCGCGAGATGCCGGACCGGACGGATCACGACGTCCGCATCCACACCGTTCATGGTCACACCACCGAGATTGCCGACGGTCGAGGTCGGATTGACCAGCGAGCCCGAGGCCATGAGCCCAAGGCGATGCGTAAAATTCGAGCGATAGGCATCGGCCGACGCCGACACGATCTTGCCGTAGTAATGATATCCGACGACATAGGTCCAATTGTGCTCCGGCGTCAGCGTCCGGCGCGCGACCTCGAATGCAGCCTGGTTCTTCACGCCCCACAGCGACGGCACGCTGCCGGACTGATAGCCTTCATAGGTGAAGGCGCGCATGTTTTCTGCCACGTCGAAATAGAGTTCGTGGTTCTTCAGGAAATGCCAGTCGATATTGACATGCGGCAGAAATGCGGCCGACGACGTAACACTGCCGTTGGGCAGTTGCGTCACATTGGTATAGGCAACGTCGTTTTCATTGGCGCCGCCGGCCGTCGTGACGGCCAGAGACTTGAAACCGCCTGTGATCGCCAGGCCCGGCAGGATATGATAGGTATCGGTCAAATGGTACTGGACCGTGTTGGTGTTGAAGCCCATGCCCCAAACCTGGGCGAACGGGCCGCCATAGATATTGAACGGCCCGACCGCGCCGACCGGCGCACCCTGTCCAAGAACGGGTTCTGAATAATAATATTTGCCGACATTATAGGAATTATTCTCGAACCATACGCCAGTGCGCAGAACGTTGTTCTCATAGGTGTGGGTCATCTCGGTGGTAAAGCCCAGACGTCGGATCTGCTCGGGGATGACCATGAACGACAACGGGGCGCCAGTCGGCGACGCAACATAGGGATTCGCCCAGGTGGAGTATTCCTGTCCCCCATGCCCATAGAAAAGCGTCTTCCAACGGATATGATGCCCCATGTCGAAATCGAGCGTCAGCCCACCCAGATAGTCGCGCTCGACCTGCCCACCATTGTAATAGGCAGCATCGGCCGGATCGGATAGCGCCGCGAACGAGGCCGGATAGACCCCCTGGGCTGCCAGATACGCGGCATGATAGTCGGGGGCGTAATTATCCAGGCGCTGACCAACCTTGTGCAGCAGTTCCAGCGACAGGTCCTGGTATTCGTACTGGGCCAGGTCGCTCCAATTGAAAAATACCTTGATGCTGCTATCGTCGCCGACCGGCTGAACGATTTTGGCATTCACCTGCTGCGTGAACTGGTCGCCATAGCCCTTCCACTTGTCGGCATCGACCCGCATGTAGGAAACGTACGCCTTCGTTCCGGATGGCGTGAAGGTACCGGTATCGCCCTTCACATATGTACGATAACTGTTGTAGCTGCCGAACATTTGCGACACCACGCCACCCGCCTTGTCGGCCGGATCGGCGGAATAGAATTCCATCGCCCCGCCCAGCTCGCTGGTCGACGGCAGCGTGACGTCCCCACCGCCTTGGCTCAGATTCATCCGCACGATATTGTCCTGGATGATCGCCGAATTGACGTCCAGCCCGTTATATTTATTGTACGACTGATCGCCCAGTGGAATGCCGTCCAGCGTAGCGCCGAGCTGGCTCTGGTTGAAACCGCGCACATAGAAGGATTTCGAATAAATATCGAGTCCGAGCGGATCATTGGACACGAAATTCGCACCCGTCAGGCTACCGAGGATTTTGAGTGGGCTTGAACCGGGAACGAAACGATCTATATCCTTCCTGGATACGTCGGTAATGGCGCTATGCGCAGCCCGCAGCGCTGCGTTTACCATGATATTCTCGTGCGTAGCCGCCGATGCGCGCGGCCTTCGTTCTGGACGCGCATGTTTCGCCGTTTTCTGCGGCGCCGCCGCCATGGAGGTCGAGGACAGCAGCAGGAAGGCTGCAGCGCCGATAGGGCTCATCCTGTTCATGAACATATGCGTGCCTGCATCTCCGTTGCGTCATGCCGGGCCACCGGCCGATCGGAATGTCATTTAGCATCCGGAACGACCCGCCACCGGATTAAGCACATAAATTGTTACTCTTCAATGATACAAAATCGCCACATGGGCAAATTTTAGCATTCTTGTCTGTTTCAATTTTCCTGCTTACTCTATCCCGGTACGTCGCGCCGTTCCCGAATGCCGTCGAACCGGTCCGACGATTGGGGGAGGAAGCGCTCATTCGACAGGACACCGCCAACCCGGACACCGCGGAGCAAGACGCCAGCGAGCGCCTGGACGTCTCTCTCTTCCGGATCGACAGAACGTTGGACCTGCCCATTGGAACGCAGATCAAGGGACAGATCGAATACGGAATCGGACTCGGCATCATCAGGCCAGGCCAGCGGCTACCCCCGGTTCGGGAACTGGCGGAACGGCTCGGGATCTCCCCGGTCACGGTGGGGCAGGTCTATGCGGATCTCAAGCGCGGCGGAATACTGCGCGGACGAGCGGGGGCCGGGACGTTCGTCGCCGACCTGATGGCCGGATGGTCGGCCGACGGCGCGCGCAGATCGGAAATCCAGTCGGCGATCGACGTTCTGGTCGGCCGGGCCCGCGCCCTGGGACTGACCACCAGCGAGGTACTCGGCCTGGTCAGCGCTCGGATGGAGGGGAGTGGCCTTGGCACGCCGCCGCCATCAGTCATGGTGGTGGGAAACTTCATGCAGACCACGATCGCCTATTGCCGGCAGATGGAGCGGCTGGGCGAAGGACAAGTGCGGTTCCTCCCCACCACCATCACCCGGTTGCAGACAGATCCGTCTGAGCGGCAACGCGTTGACTTGTGTCAAATGGCTGTTACATTTGCCCATCGCCGCGCCGAGGTCGCGCAGTTGTTGCCTTACCTGGACGTGGCAGTCATCACTTTCATCCCGTCAATGGAAACGCGGATGAAACTGGCGCAGATCGACCCGGGAAGCCGCGTAGTTCTCGTTGTCGTCAATCCGGAGTTTGCAGGGCCGATGAAAGCCGGGGTCCAGCAATTCGCACCACATATCGAAGAACCGGCCATCGTGCTGATCGACGCATCGGACTGCGAGGACCTGATGCGGAATGCCGACGTCGTCGTCTATGCCACCGGCGCAGACGATCTGGGGCTGAATCTCCCTGCCGACTCAATTCATTTCGAATATCAGCATACGCCCAACCCCCACGACGTCAGACGCCTGGTCGCCGACCTGACCGGCCGTCCGGTTCAGGGGGTACGAGCATCACAGGAACCTTCATGAATCTACGCGAGATGAACTGGATGCAGGTCGAAGCCTATCTGGAGACGGACGATCGTATCGTTGTCCCGCTCGGCTCGACCGAACAGCACGCCTATCTCAGCCTTTTCACCGACGCGATCCTCGCCGAACGCGTGTCGATCGAGGCTTGCATGCCGCTGAAAGTGCCGGTCTGCCCTGTCCTTCCGTTCGGCATGACCCCGCGCTTCCTGGCCTATCCCGGCACGGTGTCCTTGAAACCAGAGACCTATCTCGCCCTGCTTAAAGACCTGGTCGACAGCCTGCACGGTCAGGGATTCCGGCGGTTCGTGTTCGTGAACGGTCATGGCGGCAATAGTCCGATCTGGCCCGACCTGTCCGCGTGGCTCGGGAAACTCGACGAATGCAAGGCCGTGTTCCACGATTGGTGGCGGGCACCGGATACCTGGCAGGCCGTTACGACAACCGATCCGCTGGCCATGCACGCGTCCTGGATGGAGAATTTCCCATGGACGCGCCTCCCGGGCGTCGTCCAGCCGGACATGCAGAAGCCCGGCATTGCGCCCGAACGGCTGCGAGACGTCACACCACAGGTCGTCCGAGAACGTCTGGGCGACGGCAATTTCGGCGGTCGCTACGAACGCAGTGACTTTGAAATGAACGCCATCTGGGCCGTCGCGGTCAAGGAAACGAGACGGATCGTCTCGAAAGTTTAACACAAGTCAAAGTCCCGGCGTCCGACCGCTCTCGGCCCTTCCGCCGGCAACCATCCTGGCGGGATCGACGATCCGGTCGAACATTTCCGCACTGACGAATCCCAACTGCAACGCCGCGTCCCGCAGGCTCAAATCATGCGCCATCGCATGGTGCGCGACGCGGGACGCCTTGTCATAGCCGATCACCGGCACCAGCGCGGTGACCAGCATCAGCGATCGCGCGACATGTTCGGCGATCCGCCGCCGGTCCGGTTCGGTGCCGGCGACCAGGAACGTCCGGAAATTCCGGCACCCGTCATGCAGCAGGCCGATCGACTGCATGATATTATGAATAATCAGCGGCTTGTAGACATTCATCTCCAGATAGCCGCCCGCACCGCCGAACCCCACCGCCACGTCATTGGCCATCACCTGCACCGCGATCATCGTCAGGGCCTCGGCCTGAGTCGGATTCACCTTGCCCGGCATGATCGATGAACCGGGCTCATTTTCGGGAATCCGCAATTCCGCAAACCCGGCACGCGGGCCACAGGACAGCAGGCGGATGTCGTTGGCGATCTTGAACAGCGACCCGGCCAGGCCCCGCAGCGTACCCGAAAGCTGAACCAGCGCATCATGCGCGCCCTGGACGGCGAATTTGTTGGGCGCGGTGACGAAGGGCAGACCCGTCAGCGCCGCGATCCGCGCGGCGGCCGCCTCGGCGAAACCCGGCGCGGCATTGATGCCGGTCCCCACCGCGGTGC
>NZ_JABXXP010000007.1 GCF_013376155.1 Nguyenibacter vanlangensis | reverse complement strand
CCGCCGGGGGCTGCGTCGTGTCCGTGGGCGCGGCCTCCGCCACGATGCCGGCCAGGCTGACGCCTCCGGCCGGGGAATCGCCGGATGATACGCTCCCCGCTGCCTGCGGGGACGCGCCCGTTCCCGCAGGCGTCTCGCCGCCGGTCGCTCCTGGGGTGGAAGACAGGTTCTGCAGGGAGGCGACCATCTGGGTCAGCACGACGGCCAGCAGGTTCTGGGGCGCCTGGTTCGCATCCGTGACGTTGGCCGAGGCGGCAGGGGGACTGGATCGGTCCTTGCCCGACTTGCCCGCGGACTGGGTGTCTGCGGACGGGGTGCCCATGGATGGGGTGGAAAGGGCGACGGCCGCAGGTTGCGCCGTCTGCATGGGACCGGCGTCCTCGGCGGTCGAGGCAACGAGCACGGCGCTGTCCGGGACCGCACCTGCCGGCGTGCCGGCACCGCGATCGGTCGCGGGGCCACGGGCGGATTTAGGATCGGATTTAGGCACGGATTCCGGGGCGGCTTCCGGCGCAGGGTCGCCGGTCACCCTGCCGCCTTCCTGCGATCCGTCATCCTGCGCCTGGCTGGCGTTCTTGAGGATTGTGCCGAAAAATCCCCGTTGCTCGGCGGCCCTTTTTCCCGCGGCGGACGCCGGGGCGCCGGCTGCGGCCGGCTTCCGGGATGGCGCGATCAGCGGCACGCCGGGCGAAGACGAGTCCTGAACCTGCTCCGCCATGGTCGAGGCTTTCGCCACCGTAATGCCCATCAGACGCCCCGTGTTTCGCCCCTGTACGCGCCGCCGCCCCGGTTGGTCGGGCCCGTCCGAGAATTACGACGATACGGACAATGCCGTATCGAGTTCGCTGAACGACGGCATGAAGGCGTGCGGAATATCCTTGCGCCCGATTTCCGCACTGACCTGGGGCGGACTGCCCTGAAGATGTGCCACGAAGACGATCCTGATGATGTCCTGATAGCGACCATCCTGCTTTATCACATCCCGCATCCGCGCCGCCAGAGGCGCCACGACGCCATAGGACAGCAGCACGCCGAGAAACGTGCCGACAAGGGCGCCGGCGATCATTTCGCCCAGAACGGCCGGCGGCATGTTGATCGAAGCCATCGTCTTGATGACGCCAAGAACCGCGGCCACGATGCCCAGGGCCGGCAGCGCGTCCGCGATGCTTTGCAGGCATTCGGAAATATGCAGCTTCTCGGTCAGGTTTTTCTTCAGCTCGCGGGCCATCACTTCGTCAAGCTGATAGGCATCGTCCGTATTGAGGCTGATGAGCCGGAGATAATCGCAAATCAGGTCGCGCGTTTCCGCATCGTCGCGGATCTTGGGGGCCTGCGCGAAGATGCTGCTTTCACCCGGATTCTCGACATGCTCTTCCAGGGCCATGGTCCCCCGCGCATGGGCCAGGCGCGTGAACCTGAACAGCGTGACGAGCAGGTCGGTATAGGCCGCCTTGTCGTAACGGGGCCCCTTGAGCGCCAGTTTCAGGTCGCCCGGAAGCTGCTTGAGCGCCTGCTTGGAATTCGCCATCACGAATATGCCCACGGCGGCGCCCAGAATGGTCACCAGCTCGAAGGGCATCGATGCGATCAGCGGTGCCAGCCCGCCCCCCGACGCCACGAACGAGCCGAAGACGCAGAGCAGCGCAAAGACCAGGCCCCCAACGAAAAGCATTCAGTCGTCTCCGTTTTCATTCATGTGCGCCGCGCCGGATGCGCCTTCGATCCCGGCAGGGCTGACATACCGCCTGTGCATGACGATCACGACCCGCCTGTTTCCCGCGGCGGACGGGTCGGAGGGCACGGCCGGATTTCTGTCCGCGGCCCCGGACACATCAAGAATTTTTCCGTCCGGATAGCCGGCCCGCACGAGGATTTCCCTGGCATGATCCGCTCTCAGCGCCGACAGGGTCCAGTTGGACATGCGCCATGCCCCGCCGACGCGATAGGCCGCGGCATCGGTATAGCCGATGATGGAAATGCGTTCGGGCATGGGGGCAAGCCACTTCGCGATCTCAGCCAGCATCCGCGTGCCCAGACGGTTGGGCGCGGGCGCCCCCGAATCGAACATCGGGGTATCGCTCGCGTCCCGCAATTCGATCCGGACATCGTCCCGCCCGATCTGAACGGAGAGGTTGGACGCAGCGCCGCGAAGTTCGCCATCGTTGCGGATCGCCTGGTCCAGGCCCGAGACCATGCGCGCGATCCCGGCCTGTTCGGCCGCCGCATCGTCCGCGCCGACATTGCCCGGGCGTTGCGCGGAACCGCTGTCCGGCCCGCCGATCGGCACGATGCTGGCCGGTCTCGCAGTCAGCAGCGTTCCGGCGCTATGGGAGATGTCGTCGGCAGGGCCGCCTTGATTCGACGCGGCGGGATTCGGCGCCGCCGACGTCTTGCCGTCCTTGACGCGCCTGACCGAACGCCCCGTCGTCAGGGGCGATGGCGGCACATCAAGCATGGAATCCGTCGGCTGTACGCGGGTATCCTTGTCGGCCATGGGATTGAAGAACTGCGCAATGCCCCTGCGCTGCTCATCCGTCGTCGCGTTGAGCAGCCACATGACGAGGAAGAAGGACATCATGGCCGTCATGAAGTCGGCATAGGCGATCTTCCACGCGCCGCCATGGCGGTCCTGCGTCTCCGAATCGTCGCTGCGCCTGATGACGAGGTGTCGTCTGTCGTTTCTTGCCATGTGGAGCGGCCGTGGCCTCACGCGCTCTTATGGCGGACCATGCCGACGCGGCATGACGGGTTCCCCCGGAATGCGGCGCGTCCGGCATGGGTCAGGGACAGCGACGTATCCAGCCAGACCTCGCCCCCGATTTCCCGCCAGCGGCGGCAGAAGGTGAAATCCTCGCTGAGATATGTGCCGGATTCCGGATCGATGCTGCCGTCGAACAGCGCATGGTACGGGCTGCCGTCCCCGCCGCCTGCCGCATCGATCCGCCGGTATGCCGTTTCGGGATAGTGCTTGATCATCATGGCGATGGCCTTGCGGCTGATCATCATGAACCCCGTACCGGCGTAATGCGTCCGCAGGAGCGGCCCCTTCTCCCATGTCTGATGCATGGCGTCGGTCTCCCCGACATAGCGCAGCGAGGCCGTTTCCTGCGCTTCGCCGCGCAGGATGTTTTCCTGGGTGCCCTTGTCCCAGAATCGTTCCTTGATCGGATACAGGCCGGCGATCAGATCCTTGTCCGCCGCCAGAAGCCGCGCCGGCGCTTCGGCCGGAAATCCGATATCGGCATCGACGAAAAGAATGTGCGTGGCGTCCGAGCGCGTGAAGAACTGATGGACGAGCGTATTGCGCGCCCGGCTGATCATCGCGTCGTCGCCGAGCAGGGAAAGCGTCATCGGAATCCGCATGACGCTGGTGCACGCGATGACGGATTCCATGTATTCCTGCGTGACCAGCCCCCCGAAACATGGCGTGGCAATAAAGATTTTCGGGGTCGGTTGCTCTGTCTGTTGCATGCGTTTCCTAGCCGCTCATGTCCGTGGGGACGATCGGATCGTATCCGGCACGATCACATTCCGGCCCTGGTCCACAGCGATAGCCGGGGCCTGCCACTTTCTCAAGGATGAAACATGATCCAAAGGCGGGGTCATCCCCTTGGTCGGACGGCAGATGCGCATGAAGGCTCAGCCCGCGGCCACACGGCCGCGCCGTGACAGGTCGTCGATCTCGGCCTGTTCCCGCCGGGTGCGCATTTCCTTTTCTTCCTCCAGCCGCTTGTCCAGGATGGCCTCCGCCGCCTTCAGCGCAGCGTTGGCCTGCATAAGGGCTTCCCGCGCCTGATCCGACGCGCACCGGGCCGCATGCAGCATCGTCTCGGCGGATTCGACGGCCTCCCGCCCGGCGGGCAGCCAGAGTCGGAAATCATCCGATGAAACCTGCCCAACCAATGTCTCGCGCCGTTCGGTTTCGATGGCTGCCCGCCTGGTTTCCAGTCGGCCGAGCGCCGCATGTTCCTCGGCCAGCATCCGGGCCAGTGCGGCTTTCGCCTGATCGACTTCCGTCTTGCGAAGCCGGATCAATGCCTGCAATGCGCGTGCCCGGGCCTCCATCACGCCGTCTCGGGCGGGCCAAGGACGTCGCGCAGGGCGTGAAAGCTTTCGGCAATCGTGGCCTTCTCGCCACGAGACTGCTTCAGAATTTCTTCGATGGCGGGCGCGACGCGGATGGCCCTGTCGGCCCGGGCATCGTTTCCGGTCCGATAGGCGCCCAGGCGAACCATGTCCTGAATGTCGTCCCAGGTCGAAAGATCGGCGCGCGCGTCCTGGATCAGCGCGTTCTCCTCGGCCGCATTGCAACCGGGAACGGTGCGCGAGAGAGAGCGCAGGACATTGACCGCCGGATATCGTCCGGCTTCGGCGATGCGACGCTCCAGGACGACATGCCCGTCCAGAATGCCGCGCACCGCATCGGCCACCGGCTCGTTATGGTCGTCGCCTTCCACAAGAACGGAGAACATGGCCGTGATCTGGCCCGCCCGCCGCTTACGCCCCCGATCGTCAAGCCCCCGCTCGTCAAGTCCGGGCCCCGCCCGCTCCAGCAGCCGGGGCAGTTCGGCGAAAACGCTCGGCGGATACCCCCTGGTCGCGGGCGGTTCGCCCGAGGACAGGCCGATCTCGCGCAATGCCTGGCAGAAGCGGGTCACGCTGTCCATCAGCATCAGGACGGACTTGCCCTGGTCCCTGAAATATTCCGCGGCGGCCATCGCCGCATAGGCCGCTTCCCGGCGCATCAGCGGCGAGGTGTCGGACGTGGCGACCACGACGACCGATTTGGCCAGCCCTTCGGGGCCAAGATCGTCCTCCACGAACTCCCTGACTTCCCGTCCCCGTTCGCCCACCAGCGCGATGACGGCGACATCGCAGTCCGTATTGCGGGCCAGCATGCCCATCAGGGTGGATTTGCCGACACCCGAACCGGCGAACAGGCCCAGCCTCTGGCCCTCCCGGCAGGTCGTGAAGAGATTGAGCGCCCGGATTCCCAGATCGATGCGCGGACCGAGGCGGGCGCGGAGTGCCGCCTCGGGCGGCGGCGCGCGCAGCCGCCTTGGTTCCCCGCCCGGGGCAAGCGGCCCCTTGCCGTCGATCGGGCGGCCCATGGGATCGATCACCCGCCCTTGCCAGGACGCGTTGATGGTCAGGGTGCCGCCCGCGCGGCGTCTCCTCTGCTCCTGGTCGAACAGCCGGAACGTGGCCCGGCATCCCGAACCGATGCCCTCCAGCGATCCGTACGGCATGGCAATGGCGGTGTCTCCGCGAAAGGCGACGATCTCGGCTTCCGTCTCGCGCCCGTCCAGCCCCGCGATGCTGACGCGGTCGCCCACTCCGGTAAAGTCCCGCATCCCGCTGAGAGAAACCGAAAGACCGGACAGCCCCGTCACGCGGCCGTCCAGAAGGCCCACGGGAACGTCATGCCACGGTTCGGCGACAGCCGCGCGCAGCGCGTTCAGAATGCCGGGTATCGCGGCAAGGTCGCCCGAACGGGGCGGCGGCGCGGGCCGGTCCCTCGTTTCGGCGGCCTGCATGCCACCAGCGCCGTGCGGATCGGTCATGTCGCCGCGCGCGGCCGGCCCTTAGAGCAGGCCGGAATAGAGATCTCCCGGCGACGATGACGAACCGCCGACGCCGAACAGCGCGACGATGCCCTGATCGCCGGTGTCTCCGCCAAACAGATCCATCATGGTCGCCGGCGTGTCCGGCGTCTGCGGATTGATCTGCAGCAGGGCGAGATATTGCTCCGCATATTGCTGAATTTCCTTGGGGGTCGAAAGCTTCGTCAGATCGACCTTGTTTTTCAGCATGCTGACCTGCTGGTCGTAACTCAGCGCCCCGAATTGATCGGGATCATAGCCGGAAACCGTCTCCACGACCTTCAGAAGGGTGGGGTCGGACATCAGTTGGGGCAGGGACGTGACGCCGCTCATCTTGCGGGTGAAATACAGCGCGTTGCCGATGCCGTCATCCTGGTTGGCGGTGCTGTTCTCGTACTGGCTTTCTTCGAACTGCGACACGATCGAATTGATCATGTCCGACGTGAAGGGCGTGGCGCTCGCCGAGCCCTTGTTCTGGCCCCAGGTCTGGAAGGCATCGGCAAAGGCCAGCCATGTCGCATTGTCGGATTTCTTGGCCAGCGACGACGCGGACGTCGGATCCTGCGTCAGCAGGTCCTTGATCACCGCCGTCTCGCCGGAAATCGAGCCGAGCCCATAGGCGCCCAGCACCACCTGCAGCACCGAATAATTCTTCAGCAGGCCGTCGGCCGACGTGATCGACGCCGCCTGCTCCTTGAAGGTGGTCACCTCCCGCGAGGTCGTGCCATCCATTTTCGCGTAATTTTCCGCGGCCGTTTCCTCGTCCTTGACGGCGGTAATATACGTCGTGACCGGAGAGACATTGGTGATGGCCATCAGCCCATTCCTCGATATCCTGCCGCGACGCGCAGAGCACGACCTGATTGCGTATCGGGCCAGTAAATGGCCTTCCCACGCGTCAGTTCTATAGGGGCTTCTCACGTAAAACAAGGCACGGCGGAATGAAAAGAGGCGGATGCGACCCTCCGCCGGCTCGGCCGTCACGTGATCGTCGCGACCGTCTTGATCCGCGCGCGCGGATATATTTCGGATTGCGAGAGGACCGATATCGTCGGGCGCACGCGCTCCACGATCGACCGCATGGACTCCCGGACCGGTGTCGAAACGACGACGACGGGCACCTCGCCGCTTGACGAGACGGTGTTGAAGGCTTCGCGCAGTTTCGCGACGAACCGGCTCAGCAGGGTGGGCGGCATGGCCAGGCGCCGCTCGTCCCCCTGTCCGGTGATATGGGCCAGGAACTCGGATTCCCATTCCGGCGACAGCGTGATCATGGGGATATATCCCGCCGGTCCCGTCAAGCTGTTGCAGATTTGCCGGGACAGGCGGACACGCACATGGCTGGTCAGGTTCTGCACGCCGCGCAGGCCCTGGCCGGCGCCTTCCTGTATGCTTTCCAGAATGGTCGGCAGGTCGCGGATCGAGACGCGCTCGGCCAGAAGGGACTGCAGGACACGCTGGACGGTGCTCAGCGTCACCTGCGACGGAATCAGGTCGCTGACCAGTTTCTGCTGCTCCCGCGGAAGATCGTCCAGAAGCGCCTGGGTGGCCACATAGGTCAGAAGATCGGGCAGGTTCTGCCTGACCAGTTCGCTCAGATGCGTCACGATGACGCTGGCCGGATCGACGACGGTGCATTTCAACGCGGCGGCCTTGGCCTTAAGCGCCGGATCGATCCACACCGCGGGCAGGCCGAATGCCGGTTCCGTCGCCTTGTCGCCGGGAAGGGGCGGGGTACTGCCGGACGGACTCATGGCCATCATCTTCCCGGGTTTCACGTCACCCGCTCCGATCTCTATTTCCTTCAGCTTGATCACATAGCGATCCGTCGGCAGCAGGATATTGTCCTGTATCCTGACGGGCGGCGTCACAAATCCCATTTCGGTGGCGATCGTCCTGCGCAGCGCCTTGATCTGTTCGGTCAGCTGGGCGTTTTCGCCGCTGGTCAGCGGCAGCAGGCCGAAGCCGAGTTCGAGACGCAGGAGATCGAGTCTGAGGACGTCGGAAATCGGCGCCGACGCCGGCGGGGCCGCGGTCTCGGTCACGTCTCCGTCCGTATCCTTGGCGGGCGCCTTGTGGCGCCACCACGCCCCGGCGCCGGCCAGGGCGGCGATCAGGAGAAACGGAAGCGCGGGCAGGCCGGGCATGAAGGCAAAGCAGGCCGAAAGGGCCGCCGCCAAGGCCAACGGCTTGGGATTGCCGCCGAGCTGACGGACCAGCGTGACGTCCGCCGAGCCATCCGTGCCGCCTTTCGTCACGACGATACCGGCGGCGGTCGACACCAGCAGGGCCGGAATCTGTGAGACCAGGCCGTCGCCCACCGTCAGGGTCGTGAACGTGCTGGCGGCCTCGCTCAGCGGCATGTCGTGCCGCAGCACGCCGATGGCGAGGCCGCCGACGATGTTGATGACCGTAATGATGATTCCGGCGATCGCATCGCCGCGAACGAATTTGGCGGCTCCGTCCATCGCGCCGTAGAAGGCGCTTTCCTCTTCGAGTTCCTTGCGCTTCCGGCGCGCTGCCCGGTCGTTGATCGCGCCCGAGGACAGGTCGGCGTCGATCGCCATCTGCTTGCCGGGCATCGAGTCGAGGAAGAAGCGCGCGGCCACCTCGGCAATGCGCCCCGAGCCTTTGGTGATGACCATGAAGTTCACCACCAGCAGGATGCAGAACACGATCCCGCCGATCACGACGTCGCCCCCCATCAGAAAGCCGCCGAACGCGGCCACCACATGGCCGGCGGCATAGATCCCGGCACTGCCGTGGCTCAGAATCAGGCGCGTGGTCGCGATTTCGAGCGACAGGCGCAACAGGGTCGTCAGCAGCAGCAGGGTGGGGAACGACGTGAAGTCCAGCGGCCGCTCGAGGAACAGCGCCACCATCAGGACAAGCACGGACGCGGTGATCGACAGCGACAATCCGGCATCGAGAATGAATGTCGGCAGCGGAATGATCAGGATGGACAGGAACAGCAGAACGCCGAGCGCAAGGCCGACATCCGTTCCCGGAATCAGCGACCGCCAGGGCAGGTTCTTCCAGCCGTCGCCGCGCAGCAGGCCGGCCGATTGCGAGAGATTGCGTGAAACCGACGAAATCTTCTGCCGCGCGGCGGCGGTCCGTTCCGCCAGCCTGCCGTCGCCCGGTTTTTTTACCGTAACGCCTTTGGCGGTGTCCAAGATGCCACGTTTCCTTTCGCGTGCCTTTGCGACACGGTGCTCCCGGCGCAATCCGCCGCGCGGGCCGCAACCGGCTTGGCCGTTCTCCTGCGCATTGCATGGGTCGATTTCTGGGGCGATAAGTACCGTCATAGGCGGCTTTGAGCAAGGCGGGAAAGCGTGGCCCGGGGCACCGCAGAGCGACATGCACGACAGGAATTGAGATGCAGGACACCGTAACGGCCGGCGCGGACGCAATCGGTCAGCCTCTGAACGTCGAGATCTGGAAGGCAGCCCTGCTGCGGTCGCCGACTCCGACCGGTCTGATCCAGGTCTGCGATGCCCTGTTCGACCAGCGGCAGGCGCTCGATGGGACGCGCCTGGTTCTCGAAGTGGTCTTCCAGCACCTCGATGACTGGCTGCTGAGTCTCGCCGGAGCGACGGTGATCCTGCGGCACACGACCTGCTACGACATCGTCGAGACCCTGCTGCGCAACGTGCTGCGGAACCAGCCGGACAACGTGCCGGCCCAGGCGTTCCTGGCCCATATCCGCGTGGCGCAGGGCGATGTCGGGGGGGGATGCGCGCGTTTTTCCGAACTGATGCTGCGCTATCCCGCCGAGCAGGCCAATCTGTGCGAATATATCTCCATGTCGCTGCTCGAGGCCGGATATCCTCTCGAAGGGCTCAAGATCCTGGCGGCCCATCTCGACGGCGGGGACATGACGGCGGCGCTTCTCAACAATGTGGGCTGCGCCCTCGAACGCCTGAACCGCTCGGCCCAGGCCATCCCCTGGTACGAGAAAGCCCTGGTGCTCGAGCCGGAAAATCCGAAGATCGGGTTTGGATATGCCTGCGCGCTCATCAAGGCCGGGAATCTGCGCGACGGGTGGGCCCGCTATGCCGAGCGCGAGCCGATCATCGACAACAAGGCGGCGTGGTTCCTGTCCCTGCCGCGCCTGCGCCATGGTGACGACGTGCGGGGAAAGAAGATTTTCCTGTATCACGAGCAGGGGCTGGGGGACACGCTCCAGTTCGTCCGTTTCGTGCCCTGGCTGCTGGAAAGGGGGGCGGAGGTGGCCGTCGCGGTACCCCGGCCCCTCGTACGTCTTCTGGCCCGCTCCTATCCGGGCGTATCCGTCGGGGACGCGCAGGATTTCAGCAAGGAGGATGGCTACAGCTACGCCGCCCCCATCCCCGACCTGCCATTCATCGCGGGGGTAGCGTCCGAAAGCGACATTCCCGCCGATATTCCCTATCTGCAAGCCGATCCCGCCGGCGTCGCCAGGTATGCAGCCGAATTGCCGGCCGGCCGGCCGCGCGTCGGCCTGGTCTGGGCGGGTGACCGGCGGGTGCGGTCCGAGCACGTCATGGCCGACAGGCGCCGTTCGACGACATTGGCGGAAATGGGCGCGGCCCTGTGCCCCGTCGGGGCCACGCTGGTCAACCTCCAGTTCGGCATGCCGCGCGCCGAAATCGCGTCATGGCATGGCCAGGCCCTGTTCGATCCGATGGGCGACGTCCGCGACATGGCCGACACCGCATGCATCATGAAGAATCTCGACCTGGTCATCTCGGTCGATACGTCGCCGCTGCATCTCGCGGGCGCGCTTGGCTGCCCGGTCTGGCTCGTGAGCCGTTGGGATGCCTGCTGGCGCTGGGGGGACGAAGGGACCCGTTCGCCATGGTATCCGAACATGCGCGTGTTCCGCGCGAAAGAAAGATCCTTCGCCCCGGTCCTTCAGGATGTCGGGGCCGCGCTGCGCGACTGGGCGGCGAACTGGAAGGCGGGCTGACGGACCCGGGCAGTCACAGCAGGGCAGGGCATCAATCAGCCCGCCGGGGCGGCCAGCGCCACCGGATTGGCGCGGTATGAGGCAAGGGTGCGCCCGCGCATCCCTCCCGCCGCCGGCCTGTGCAGAGAAGGCTCCGAGAAATGCCTGAAGCCCTGGAAGGGATGGAATATCCTGGCAGGGGCTCCCGCCGTCCCGGCATCAGCGGGGGAGGGGGCGGCGGCCAGGACCGTCTGCCGGCCCGCCATGCCGGCCATGGCCGGATGCGCAAAGGGCGGTGCGGACGCGAACGCCGCCTGGCCGTTCCGCCGCAAGGCGTTCTGCGCATCCCGTCCGTCCTGGGGAACCGCCCACGCTTCCAGGACCTTCCACTGATACTGGGTGCCGATGCCGGGCGTCTGGGAGTGATAGGCCGCCGCCGCCCGCGGCCAGCTTCCCATCCTGTCGTGCATCCGCAGCAGGAAATGACCCGCGTAAAGCGCGTTTTCGCCCGGATCGAACGCCTGGTCGAGAGAGGTAAAGGCGTCCGGATGCTGCTGCAGGTTGATCTGCAGACAGCCGACATCGATCGACAGGATGCCCTGCTGGCGAAACGTCCCGACGGCGGCGACAGCATCGGCCCGCGTCGGGTAGTAGTGGCCGATTCCCGCTGCCGTGACGGTCCATGGCCACGCGGAAATGCTCCCGTCCGGCTCCGGCCGTCCGCTTTCGACGCGGCTCATGGCATCGAGAAACCCATCCGGGATGCGCAGCGCGCGCTCGGCCCGGGCGGCCGCCGTGGCGCACAGCGACGATTCGGGGGACCGGGCGGCAGCTTTCTGCACGGGCTGAAGCAGGATCGCGGCCGCAATCAATGCCAGAGAGGGGGCCAGAGAAGGGGCCAGAGAGAGGGCGCGGCAGACGATTGCCCGTTCTTCGCCGGCGGCGTTCCATGGGGGGCCGCAACAGCGGGCCTGGAGATGGATCCGGAGTGTCATGGAGCGTCCCGAACAGGCGTCTCGAACCGCGCCTCATCGTGCGCCACCGGCTGAATTACCCCATCATCATGACGTCTGACAACCGGACCGGCGATACGGGAACATAACGCAGCAATAATGTCCTGCGCGGATCTGATCTTTCCGAAATCGAGAAGAGGACGGGGCGCTTTTTCGGGCCGGTCGGGGCATTGAATGTCATGGCGCGCGCGCGTATTCTGCGCCGCACCACGGCCCGTTCGTGGCATCGCCCATGGAACGAAGCGCAAAGGTAAGCGGATTTTATGGGGAATGACCTCATGGTGGCCGGCCAGTACCGCGGCCGTGCAAGCCGCCGCGACGAAGTGGCCGCCGTCCTTCCCCGTCGCCGGGCCGGAACGTCAGGCCGGCCGCGCCGGATCCTGGCGCTGGCCGCCGCCGCGTTCCTGCTGGCGGGATTGTCTCCGGTCTCGTCCGCCATGGCCGCGATGGTCAGGATCAAGGATATTGTCGATTACGAAGGCGTGCGCGACAACCAACTGGTCGGTTACGGCCTCGTCGTCGGCCTGCGCGGCACGGGCGACCGCCTGACCAATACGCTCTTCACGCGCGAAACGCTGATCAGCATGCTCAACCGCCTCGGCGTGAACATTCGCGACCAGGAGGTGCAGCTTCAGACCCATGACGTGGCTGCCGTCATGGTGACGGCCACGCTGCCGCCCTTCGCGCATGGCGGCGGCCATATCGACGTGACCGTGTCCGCCGTCGGCGATGCCCGCGACCTGACGGGCGGCACCCTGCTCGTCACGCCGCTCCAGGCGGCGGACGGCGAGGTCTATGCCGTCGCGCAGGGATCGCTGGTGACCAACGCGTTCGCGGCCGGCGGGGCAGCCGCCACGCTCACGCAGAACATACCGACCAGCGGTCACATCGCCAACGGTGCGGTGGTCGAGCGCGAAGTGCCCGTGACCTTGGGCGCGGGCGGGGTCATCCATCTGTCGCTGCGCAACCCCAATTTCACGACGGCGACCCGGATCGTCCAGGCCATCGACCGCCATGTCGCGCGCGGCCTGGCCCGGGTCGACGACCCGCGCACCATCGCCATCGATCTGTCGGGGCGCGATCCCGCCGAAACCCTCTATCGGATCGGCGACCTTACCGTCGAGCCCGATACGATGGCCAAGGTCATCGTCGATGAGGCCAGCGGGACGATCGTGATGGGCGACAATGTCCGCATCAGCACGGTTGCCATCGCCCAGGGGAATCTGACGATCCAGATCACGGAACTGCCCGAGGCATCCCAACCCGCTCCGTTCTCGAACGGAACGACCGCGATATTGCCCAGGACGCAGATCAACGCCAGTACCGACAATTCGCACCGCCTCGGAATATTGCGCGAGGGGCCGACTCTTGCCAGTCTCGTATCGGGCATGAATGCTCTGGGCATGGGGCCCCGGGACATGATCAGCATCCTGCAGGCCATCAAGGCCGACGGGGCGCTCCAGGCGGATCTCGAGGTCAGGTAGCCGGAACATGAATGTCCAGAGCATGAATGGAGGGATTGCCATGTCCGCGCTGTCTCCGGTCACCCCGCAAAGCCCGGCCGCGCAACCCGACATCAGTGCGGGCAAGGCCGCGCAGGCCCGCAATGCGGCCGTCGCGTTCGAAGCCGTGACCATCGGTGAGCTTCTGAAGCCCATGTTCGATACCGTCGACATGACGGACAACAGGTTCGGCGGCGGCCCGGCGGAAAAGCAGTTCCGGGCGCTTCAGGTCCAGGAAATGGGGAAGCAGATCGCCGATAGCGGGGGGATCGGCATTGCCGACAGCGTGTATCGGCAGATGCTGGCCATGCAGGAGCGATCCGGGTCATGAATCGCGCGCCGGACCGGTCCGCGGCCGTGCTCCTGCGCGGTTTTCAAAAGGTCTGCGCCCTTCTCGAGCGCGAGAACGACCTTCTGAAGACCGGAAAGCTGCAGGATGTGGTGAACATGCTTCCCGCAAAACAGAAGGAGATGGAGGCGCTCGAGGGCGTCCTGGCCGGCCCGGACGCCGCGCCGGCATCCCCCGACCGGACATCAGCCCTGCTGACGCCCGAGACCGAGGCGGCGGCAAGGCATTTCGGCGCCCTGGTGCGCACCAACCGCCGGCTGCTGCGCAATGCGATCGACGCGCAGAATTACGTCCTCCGGCTGATCGTCGTCGAGGCGGCCCAGATGGCCAGCGCCGGCTATGGTTCGTCCGGCCAATACGCGACGAATACCATCCCCCAGGGCGCGCTGACGCTGCGCAGCGACGTCTGAAAGGCGGCGCTTGTCCTGCGCATGCCGTCGGAAATCATGCAAAGCGCGCGATAGAGAACCATTCCATGGATCCACGAAACCGCCGATATCGTCATGCCGGGGCGGGGCGCGCCGCTTTGCTCTGCATCGCGCTGGCCGGATGCTCGTCTCCGGCCAAGCCCTATCTGGATGCGGGAAAGCGCTTGTCCGAGGCAGGCTTCATCGCCCATGCGGCCGATACGACGGCGCGTTACGCCATGATGAATACGCTTCCGCCGGGCGTGCTGACCTATCGCCCGTCCTCGATGGGGCCGGTCTATCTCTATGCCGATCCGATCGGGTGCGGCTGCGTGTATATGGGGTCCGTGCTGGCGTACAATGTGCTCGTCACCCCGGCGAAACGGGGGCGGACGACGGTGCCGGTCATGCCGGCCGTGCCGGACATGCAGGCGATGGCCGCGGAAAACAGGCGCGATACCGCGTCATGGGATTGGAGCGCATGGTCACCCGGCGCCGATCCGGGGCCGACCCAGCCACGTCATGTGGCGGGGGGCTATTGGTAGCGGACAGCGGACCGGACATGCCGGCCCCTATCCGATCGACCGCGCCAGAAAGGTTTTCTCAAGCGCCTCCAACTGCCGGCGCTTGCGTCTGGCCGGGGCAGATGCCTGGATTTTGGCCTCCTTCGGCAAGATGTTGTCCGCGGCCGGCGCATCCGCATCGCCGGCCGCCGGCCCTGCCGGGTTACCGTCCGCGGGATGATCGGCCATGGTCAAACCGTCCTGGGGATCCGCCGTGCCCTGCGGTGCGCCGAGCCCGTTGCCGGCGCCTTCCGCTTTCTTGAGCAGGTCCAGCCTGATTTCCTCGGCCTTCTCGATCAGCGCTTCAAGTTGCTTCTCGCGGGATGGGATCCGTGTCGCCAGGGCTTCAAGCCGATCGGCCGTCGCGTCGGCCTTGTCGACCATGGTGTCGAGTTCCGTCCCCATCATCTTGGCCTGCTCGATCATCCGGCTCAGCGGCCGGCCACTGACTTCGCCGGCAATCCGCAGTTTCTCCACCCCGTCTTCGGCGCTTTTGACGCTGCTTGCCAATTTCTCGACCAGGCCAAGCAGGCTCGCGCGGTCCCGCTTCAGATTCGACAGAATCCGGCTCAGATAAAAACTATAGATAATTCCCAAAAGCAGGAAGAACGACAGAACGATCTCGATGATCACCTGGATCTGTGTCAGCATCTGCCGGATGGCCCCCAGTCTGGCCCGGTTGTGAAGCGGCGGGCGGATAACGGACAGTAAAGATTTTTTTAGTTTTTCACGCTCTCATTCCGCCGGCGCGGGAGAGGGCAGGATGGGCTCGCGATGGTCGTGCGGATTGTCGGACGGGACCAGCCTTCTTTCGATCTTCACGGCGGCCTTGCCATGCATTTGGCCCAGCCTGCCCTCGAACAGGGGGGTCTGCCCGCATTGAAGCGTGACAGGAATCGGGGTGTCGCTCTGGTACGGAAAGGCGATCTGCATGCCGGGGCGAATGTTCAGAACCGTGGAGAGCGGCACGGTCTTTTCCTCGAATATTGCGGAAACCTGCACCTCGGTCTCGAGAATTTCGGACATCAGGTGGCTCTCCCAGATCGAATCGCGGCCGAACCGCTCACCCATGAACTGCTGGGACAACTGGTCGCGCACGGGCTCAAGCGTCGCATAGGGAACGATCAGGTCCAGATAGCCGCTTCTGTCGTCCATATCGATATGCAGCTTCGTCATCACCACGGCATTCGACGCCCGGGTGATCGTGGCGAATCGCGAACTGACTTCAAGCCTCTCGAACGTAAGGTCGATCGAACAGACGGGGCTGAAGGCCGCCGACAGATCGTGAAGCGTCAGCGCGATCAGCTTTTCGATCAGGGACCGTTCGATCGCGGTATGCGGGCGGCCTTCCATCCCGGCATGGCCCACGCCGCGCGGTCCGCCCAGCAGGATGTCGATAATGGAATATGACAGCGCGGAATCGACGATGATCAGGCCGTAATTCTCCCATTGCACGGCCTTGAAGACCGCGAACAGGGACGACGAGGGGACCATGTTCATATAATCGCCGAACGGTATCGAGCGCATGCTCTCCATGGTGATCTCGACATTGCCGTTCGTGAAGCTGCGCAACGTCGATGACAGCAGCCTGACCAGCGTGTTGAACACCATCTCCAGCATGGGCAGGCGTTCATAAGCCACGAACCCGGCCCGGATGACCCGCTCCATGCCGGTTTCTTCCCGGGTGGGAAGGCCGGAAAACGCATTGCCGAGAAGGCTGTCGATCTCGGATTGATCCAGCACGTGGCCACCCGTCACGCCGTTTCCGAACGACATCGCAGCGTCTTCCAAGGCGGCAGGCTGCGCGTTCGCCGCATCGTGCGATGCGCCGGATTGTGCCCCGGCGGCCGTCCCGTTTACATCCTGCATGACGTCTTCACCGTTGGTCCTGCTGAATTTTTCTCAAAATTCCAATAAATCCATGGGTCTACTGGACGAGAAATTCGACCAGGTACAGGTTCGTGACCTCAAGCGGGGCCAGCTCGGCTCTCAGGCGGCGCAGGATCGCTTCGCGCAGCCGGTATATCCCGTTGCCGCGGATGTCCTCGGGGCGCGTCTCGTGCAGGTATGTCTGGAATATGTCCTGAATTTCCGGGATCGTGGTCTGAAGCGCGGCCTCGTCCCGCGCGCCGGATATCTCGACCTTGGCCGTCAGCTTCACATAGACGGGGCGCCCGTCGCCATTGTCCAGATTGGAAACGATCGGCGGGATTCCAAGCAGGATAGGGCGATGCAGCACCCCCTTCGCCAACTTCGTGTCCGTCGCCACGTCGCTTTCGACCGCCCGGAACAGGTTGCCCTTCTCAAGAAGGGCGGCACCGCCGCCGGCGATCAGAACCAGGGCTGCCCCCCCGGCGATCATCAGTTTTCGATTCGCCTGCCGGCCCGCAGCCGCAGTGTCCGCAGCCATCGATTCCCGCTTCTCTTCGCCGGCAGGGAATTTGGGCGCGCCGCCGGCTACAGTCTCGCTCATATCTGGATGGCTCCGGGAGGGAAAAACGACTTGGTGTCAGTTTAGCCCCTGGATGGTGCGTGCTCAATGGGAATGGCGGCCTGCCCGGCGGCAGGGATCCGGTGCGCGCCAAAGCAGGCCGGGGCCATTTATGCGACGTTCGCGCGCAATGAAGGTCCGAATATAAAACGGCATCGGAGTCTCGCAGATTGTTCCGTATCGCCGATGCGGAACAATCTCATGCCGTGCTGTCCATCCGAACATAGGCGTTCGGACTGGATTCATGGCTGGCCCGCATCCGTCACAGGCCAGCCGCAACATTATCCCTGCTTCATCGCGATCGTGGATTGCAGCAGATCGTCGGCCGTCGTCACGACCTTGGCATTGGCCGAATACGCCTCCTGCGCAACGATCAGCGAGGACAGGTCGCTGGTCAGGTCGGTCGTGGAGGATTCCACATAGCCGACCGACAGCGTGCCCGTTCCATTCTGCCCGACGGTGCCGATATTGGCGGTGCCGGACGATGCCGTGGCGGTATAGGCCTGGCCGTCGACGGCATTCAGGCCGTTCACGTTGGCGAAGTCGGCCAGGGCGATCTTGCCCACAAGCTGCGTGTCGCCATTGTCGAACTCGGCCATGACCGAGCCGTCGCTCTGGATCGCGATGCCCTCATAGGTGCCCGAGGCGACGCTGTCCGAGGTCAGGGCCGAGCTGTCGGTGGCCAGCGTCGTGCTGGTCGAAAGCTGGGTACCGCCGAGATTGGCGGTATAGCTCTGGGGCGTGGCGCCGCCGACCGTGACGTTCAGGTTGCTCAGCGACAATCCGGACGTATTGGTCGTCGTGTCCGTCACCGAACTCGCGGCGCCGGTCGCCGGGTCGAACGCGACCTGATACGTGTCCGAAGCGGCCCCGGTATAGGGGTCGACGAATTTGAGGTTCCACGTCGTCGACGAACTGCTCGCGCCCGTGGCGGCGTTGCTGGTGACGGGCGCCTGCGTCCAGACGGCGGACACATAGCTGCCGGACGCGGAATCGTAAAACGGCGCGGTGGTATAGCTCTGGTTCGATCCGGTGGTGGTCCCCAGGGTGGTCGGGGACGCGGCCATCATCAGGCCGCCCGTCGCCGGATCGGTGGTCAGGGCATGAATTCCGCTCGTGCTCGCCGTACCGGTGGACGCCGCCATCGTGGTGCCGCTGGTTCCCCCGATCGTGCCCAGATTGAGCGTCATGTTCTGCGTGACCCCGTTATAGGTCGCCGCGATCGGGATGGAAGCGGCCGCGCCGCTGGCGGAGACGGTGGTCGTCGCGCCGCCGGACGATGGATAGGAAATCGATTTCAGGTCGCCATTGGTGCCGAACGTCACGGTCGCCGCATTCGCCGCGATCGCCCCGTTGCCGCCGGCATCATAGGCACTGACGGTCCAGACATAGGGATTGGTCGCGCTCTGCGTCCAGGTCAGGCCCACCTGGTGCGCGTTGGCATCGGCGTCATAGGTCGTGACCGGCGTCGCCGTGTAGGTCTGCGGTGTATAGCCCGTCGTGGGCGCGGTGCTGGACGGCAGCGTGCCGACGGTGGCATTCAGCGTCAGGGTCGTCGTCTGCGTCGGCCGGAACGCGACATTGTTGACATTGAGCTGCGACAGGTTCGTTTCCAGCGCGCCGGTGCTGTCATTCACCATATAGCCGTCGAGATAATATCCGCTGGTATTGACCAGGTATCCCGAATTGTTTTCGTAGATTTCGCCGTTGCGCGTGTAGTAGTTTTGGGATTCGAACTGCGTCGTGCCCGAGGTCGCGGTGCCGGTCTCCTTGGACACGACGAAAAGGCCGTTGCCCGAGATGGACGAGGCCAGGCTGTCGGTGCTGGTCGAAGACGTGCCCTGCTGGTCCACATGCTGCACGGTCACCGCGGCAACCGAGTCCGAAACGTCTTCCGACGCCGCGTTCCCGTTCAGCGAGCCGGCCACGAAGTCCTGGAACGCGGTACTGTCGGCCTTATAGCCGACCGTCTGGCTGTTGGCGATGTTGTTGCTGAGGTTCGTGAACGCGGTCGACTGCGCGTTGATGCCGCTGACAGCCGTGGAAAGGGCATTGAAAACTGACATAAGCCGTCCCTAGCCTTGTGCGCGTCACTGTCTGTCCTGTCCGCCGTCAGGCGGAAAGATCAAGGTCCGGCCGTGGTCGAACGATCCACGGCGCCGCACACCAATATCCGGTATGGCAGAGTCCAGGCCAGCGATCTTACGGACATGGAATGGCGGCCGAAACATTCCCAGCGCGACACCGATGCCTAGCTAGGGCCCTGAGTAGCATGCGCGGCGTGAAACGCAAGGGCTTCCTGGCTCATGATTTCCGAGGCGCGCGCGATCCGGGGGTCCTCAGCTTCATGACATATGCGATGATCGCTGCGACGGGCTGGAAATATTCCGGCGGAATTTCCGCATCCAGCGGCAGCGTATACAGGGCGCGCGCCAGGGACGGGTTCGACACCACGGGCACTTTCGCATCCTCGGCCGCGTGCCGGATCCGGGCCGCCAGCTCGTCCATTCCCTTGGCGACGATCTTCGGCGCGCCGTCCGCGCCGTTTTCGTAAGACAGCGCCACGGCGTAGTGGGTCGGATTGGTCACGACGACCGTGGCCTTCCTGACCGCCTGTATCATGCGCTGCCGCGCGCGCCTGCGGCGGATCACCTTCAGCTTGGCCTTGACGTGCGGATCGCCGTCGGTCTGGCGCGTTTCTTCCTTGATATCCTGCAGGCTCATGCGCAATCCGTTCAGCCTGTGGTACCGGGTCCACAGATCGTCCAGAACGGCGATCACGCATTGTACGACCAGGATGATCAGCGTGGCATACGCGAACCACGCCATCAGTTCCGACGACAGGCGGGGAATGGTCCAGCGCTCGGCTTCGGGCGCCACGCGCAAGGTGCCCTGCGCCACGCCATAGAGCAGAAGCCCGAAGACCACGAATTTGACCAGGCTCTTCAGCAGTTCCACCAGGTTGGTCACGCTGAACAGGCGTGTCAGTCCACGAATGGGGGACAGGCGCGTAATATCCGGGACAAGGGCCTGCGGACGGAACAGAAAACCGGTCTGCAGCATGCTGCACGCGACGACGACCACCAGACTGGCCAGCGCCAGCGGTGCCGCCAGCAGCGCTCCCTCGCGGCCGGCCAGCAGGGTCGCCGTATAGACCGACGGCATGTCCGGCGAGATCGTGTCGAAATGCTCCATCAGGCCATGCATGTGGCCAAGAAACGCGCGGCCCGCCGTCGCAGTCGTCATGGTGAAGACGATCAGAAACGCGCCCAGCACGACCAGCATCTGCAATTCCCGGGACTGGGCGACATTGCCGTCCTCGCGGGCGGTCTGGAGCCTCTTCTCGGTCGGGGCCTGGCTCCGCTCTCCGCCGCCCGATCCTTCCTCTGGCATGCATGTTCGTCCCTGATGGTCCGCCGCCGGAATTCATGACCGAATGCAGGC
Organism: Nguyenibacter vanlangensis; assembly: GCF_013376155.1. Classification (GTDB taxonomy): domain Bacteria; phylum Pseudomonadota; class Alphaproteobacteria; order Acetobacterales; family Acetobacteraceae; genus Gluconacetobacter; species Gluconacetobacter vanlangensis. The sequence goes on along the minus strand of NZ_JABXXP010000007.1, from coordinate 10,992 downwards.
GGCGGGAATTTTAGCGTCGCATGTCAGCGTCGCGCCACGCCGGCCCCTATCCCGGGCAGGCCGGCCAGCAGATCGTTCATCCGCCCCTCCCAGACGCCGGTCATGACCTGGATCAGCATGGCCAGCAGCAGCACGCCGCCCAGAAGCTGCGCCGGCATGGCGATGGCATAGACCTGGATGGCCGGCATCAGCCTGTTCAGCACGCCCAGCATCGCCGGCCACAAGGTCCCGATCAGGACGAACGGCGCGGCCAGTTGGACCGCCAGGGCGAAACTCTGCGCCGTGGCCGCCGTGACGCTCTTCGCCATGTCGCCCACCATGGGCATGTGGCCCGGCGGGAACAGGGTGTACGACCCTGCAACCGCCGCCAGGGGAAACACGTACAGACCGGTGGACAGGACGATGACCGGCACCAGGAACGACGCCATATGGCTGATGGCCGTGCTGGACGCCCCCAGTTCCACGTCCGGCTGCAGCACGCTGGACAGGCCGGTGAAGATCGAGATGATCTGCATGGCGACGCCCAGTGCCGTCGCCACCAGCCTGGCCAGCCATCCGATGAATGCGCCGCACAGAAGCTCGCCCGCGATGATGGCCACCGCCATGAACGGCACGCGCATCGCCGTGCCCGCCACATGCACCAGGCGGTCCTGGATGACGGGCAGGATGGTCACGGTGGTGGCCAGTGCGATTCCCGCCCTGACCACCATGGGCGACGTCGTCTCACCGAGTCCGGGGGCCGTCATCACCATGGCGCTGACACGGCAGAGCGCGACAAGAAACATGGCGGCCAGCACGGCGAGCGAGCCGCCGGGAAAAGACGGGTCCCCGGTCATCCTCGCGTGGCGGCCGCGCGCATGTCGCGCCTTTTCATGAACCTCCAACCATGATCATCTGGTCGAAGATCGTATGGGCATAGGTGTTCAATGTGGAATACATGAACGAGCCCGTCAGCAGCAGGGCGGCCATCGCCGCCACGAATTTCGGCACGAAGGACAATGTCGCCTCGCTCACCTGGGTCATGGCCTGCATCAGCGAGACCAGGACGCCGGCGCACAGCGACGCCAGCAGAGAGGGTGCGCCCATCTTGACGGTCACAAGCAGGGTCTGCCGCAATATCTCATGAATATCGACCGCATGATGCATGCACGTCGCCTAGATCGACATCTTCATGACGTCCTGATAGGCCTGAACGACGCGGTCCCTGATCGTGGTAACGGTCTGCAACGTCAGCTTCGCCTCTTCGACCGACGTCGCGATATCCGTCAAATTGCCGGTGCCGGACAGGCCCGCGGCGGCCTGCGCCTCGGCGCTCTTGCCTGTCGCGACGGCGTTGTTGAGCGCGCTCCCCAGCACGTCGCCGAAGCTGGAGACGATATCCGACGACGGGGAAGCCTGGCCGCCATCCGGGCCGTCGTTGGCCGGCTGTAACGTCTTCTGCGTCTGCCCATAGGCATTGATCGCATCCAGACTGCGTGTGGTGATGTCGCTGATCATCCTGTCCGCGCTACGTCTTCGATGCCCCGGCATAACCCAGGCATCCGGCAACGACAAGGTCGGCGGCTTTTACCACCCGTTAAAATATAATAGCGCAATTGCGCCCGGCGCCCATGGTCCCGGCCCGTGCGCCAAGGGGGGTGTTGAAGCCGTCGCGGCAGTGGCGATAGGGTGCAGCCGGACAGCAAGTGCGTGGAGCACGATATTGATCGGTCGGTACAGGATGAATCTCCCGCGCGCGATGAAGGATGCCGGCGGCAGGCGCGGCTGGTGCCGGCCGGTATGCGGGACCACGCTGGCTGTCTTGCCGGTGGCAATGCTGCTCGGGGGCACGTGCCGGGCCGCCGGCACCGGCGAGGATGGCATCCGCTGCCCCGCGGGGGCTGTCCATATCGCGGAAATCCGCGTGCTCGCCCGTCAGGATGGCAGAGCCGGCGCCGTGCGGCCGATCGGAATCGCATCGGCGGAAATCTGCGCCGGCGACGCGACTCGTTTCTCGGACGTCGTGACGCGCGGCGCGCCGGACGGCGCCAGTGGCGCCGCCGCGATCGGGCAGAAGACAGGGGTGGAAGGCTCCATCCAGATCAGCGGACGCACCGCGCAGATGGACGCGACCGTCTACCTCCCTCTCAACGACGCGGACCTCGCCCAGTGCGCCCAGCAGCAGGACACGCAGGGGCAGGACACGCAGGCGCAGGGGGGCGCCGGCGGCACATGCAGGCCACATGGCCTGGTGGCCAGCCTGGCCGATACATGGGTGTTCTCGCCCGGACGATGGTCGGCTCTTCAGGTGGGCACGGACAGCGCCGGGAATCCGGTCGCCCTGTATGTCAGGATTTCCAACGGCCAGGTGGAATGACGGCCTGCCGCCGCGCGGCGAAAAAAATACCCCCGACCGAAATCGGGGGTATTCACAAATAGAATCAATGACGTGATGGCAAACTGCTTCCGAAATCCATCACACGAATTTCGGAGGCAGGACGCGCTAACCTTGCCCCAGATTACTGGAACATCGAGAGGATGTTCTGGGACTGCGAGTTGGCGATGGTCAGCGACTTGATCGCCAGCGACTGCTTGGTCTGCAGCGAGGTCAGCTTCGCGCTGGCGGCCGACATGTCGGCATTCGTCAGGGCGCCGACGCCGGCGGTCAAATTGTCCGAGATGGTCTGGCCATAGGTGGACATGTTGGCGATGTTGTTCGTGTTGGCGCCCAGGTCGGACGTGACGTTCGTCATCGCCTGGATGGCCGCCTGAACCTGGGAAATCATGTCGGCGACCGCGTTGGAGCCGGTGAAGGCCGAGCCGAGGCTGCCCGCGCCGGCCGCCGAGACGGAGACGAACACGTTGGCGGTCGGGTTGGTGCCGGCCGAGCTGCCCGTCGTCAGGCCCAGCGCGTCCGTCAAGGTGGTGCCGCTCGTGCCGCTGACGGACACCGAGGAGGAGGTGGTCATATAGCCGGCGATCGTCGAATTGAAGCCGCTGATGGTGGCCGAATCGCCCCCCAGGCCGGTCACGTAGGTCAGTTGGCTGGACGTGATCCCCTGGCCGTCGGCCGTGCCGCCGGACAGCAGGTTCACGCCGTTGAACGTCGCGTTGCGGGCAATGGTGTCGATCTGCTGGAGAAGACCCGTGATCTGCGTGCCGATCTGTCCCAGAGAGGCAGGCGTGCCCAGATTGTTGCCCACCGACGTTACGGCGCTCTGGATATTTCCCAGCACGCTGATGATCTGGTTCGCGGCGCTGTCCGTCGAGCTGACGGTCTGCGAGGCAAAGGTCAGGCCGTTATTCACGGCGGTCTGGCCGGAAATGTTGCCCGACATCTGCTGAGCGATGCCATAGGCCGCGGCATTGTCGGCGGCCGAGGACACCTGCAGGCCGGTCGAGACCACGTTTTCCGTCTGGCTCAGGCTGGTCGACGTCGCATCGAGAGTTTCGATGGCGATCATGGCCGAGGTGTTGGTGTTGATCGAAAGGCTCACGGTGTTTTCTCCATGCTGACTCGTGCCGTTGTCGCACCAGTTCCAGGCCAGAAAATCGGCAAACGGCTAAGAGAAGGTTACCAGCCCTGTCGACGCGGATGTTTTTTCGCGTCGTGCCGCGGCCGGATCGTGGCGCCTGCACGCCCGTCGAACGCCTGCCGGAACGACCGGCGATCCCACGGCCCCAACTGGTCAGGGTTCCGGGTGTGTAGTAGTGTTTACTGGACCAGTGGCCGATATCGGGCATCATGGCCGGTGTCGTACGCGGCGGACTCCAGACGGTAACATCATGATTCATCCTGCGATCAAAGCCTATCAGAGCATCAGCGGCTCCTCCCTGTCGGGCAGAGAGGCCGAGGCCGCATGCTTCAGAATGCTCATCGACGAACTCGAGACCGCGTCGCTGAGTTCCGATGTCGCCGTTCGCCGCCTGGCATTGTCCCGGCATCAGCGTTTCTGGTCCATGATCATGCAGGCGAACGCCCTGGATAACGGTCTTACGCCCGAGGAGGACCGCAGGCTTTTCGTCAGGCTGGCGGACCAGGCCCAGAGATACGGAATCAGGGCGATATTATATTCCGACCTGTCCCTGGCCCCCCTGATCGAGATCGCGGAAAATGTCCTGGCCGGCCTCGAGGCCGTCTCGGATAGCGATGCAATAGGCGCCGATCCGCTCGCCGCGTTCTGACGGAAGCGGGCGGTGGCGGAAGCGGGCGGTGGGATCGGCACCGCAGAGAGAGTGTCACGGTCATGAAGAATCCGGATGCCGGAGCGGGTGGCGCGTCGCCGCGGTCGATCGCGGACAGGCTTGCCTTCCTCAGGATCGGCAACAGGGAAAGCCGCATCCTCTCCGAGATGCGCTCCGGCCTGGGCGATGTCCTGCAAGCCAGCCTCGATGATTTCTACGATCGGGTGAAGCAGACGCCCGAACTGGCGCGCTTCTTTCAGGGCGACCACCAGATGGGCGCGGCCCGATCGCATCAGTTGGCCCATTGGAACACGATTCTTTCGGGCCGGTTCGGCCCCGACTATGTTCAGGCCGTCACGCGAATCGGCGGGACCCATGCCGTGATCGGGCTCGAACCGCGCTGGTATCTGGCCGGATATGCGGTTCTGCTCGACGGCATCGTCCGCCGGATGATCGACGCGGAGTTCTCGCGCCGCCCGCGCGGCCAGGCCGCCTTCTCCCGGTTGTTCGGCCGACCATCACCCGCCGCCGAACCGCAGGACGCCGCGCTGCTGGGGGAGAAGATCGGCACGCTCATCCGCGTGGCGATGCTGGACATGGACCTCGCACTCTCCACCTATCTGCTCCGCCTGGAAGAGACGAACCGCAAGGCCGAGCGCGAGCAGGCCGCGCTGGGCGAAATCGCACGGGCCCTGGAACAGGTGGCCGGCGGCGACCTGTCGACGACGCTCGACCGGACGGTCATGGAAAAATCGCCCCTCCTGGCGTCCGTCTTCGCCAGGCTCAAGGACGGGCTGGGGGGAATCGCTTCGGAAATCCGCCGGGCATCCGCCCTGGTTCGGGAATCCGCGGCGTCGATCAGCAAGGACAGTGCGCGCATCCTCAGCCAGAGCGACGCGCAGGTCGGCTCGATCCGCAGGATTACCGGCGCCACGGCCGCGCTGGAGGAGTCGCTGTCCGACGTCGCCGAGCAGACCGAAGCGGCCGGCGTGGCCGTCAGGACCTGTGTGGCCGCGGCCGCTCTCGGGGATGGAAATATCCGCAGGGTGCGCGAAACGATGACGGATATCCGGCAGGCGGGCGAGACCATTTCCGAGCTTGTCGGTACGATTCAGGATATCGCGGTCCAGACGAATCTGCTCGCGCTCAACGCCAATGTCGAGGCCTCCCGCGCCGGAAGCGCCGGGCGCGGTTTTGCCGTCGTGGCGACCGCGATCCGCGAATTGTCGGCCAAGACCACCGAGGCGGCACGACAGATCGCGGCAAGCGCGCGCCAAAGCGAAACCGTGATCCGCAACGGCGACAGGGCGGTCAGCCAGATGACGGACGCATTGCGGGAGATCGGGACCAGCATCACGGTGGTCCGCGACGCCGTCGCCCGAATCAATACCGAAATCGGGAATCAGGAGAACAGCGTCCGCAGCACCCATCGCGAGGCCGCCGAGCTGCGCGACATTTCCGAAAAGACATCCGCCATGACAAGGCATGCATCGGACGATTGCACGGCGCTGACGCAGCGGTCGGACAAGATGATGGAACTGGTCAGCAATTTCCGGCTGTCCTGATGCGGCCCGAGGCAACCGGCACCGTCCCGGGTCCGGACAGGCTTTCAGAACAGGTCGATCGTCCCGGCGGGCAGTGATCCGTCCGGTGCGTGCGTCCCTTTCAGGGCCCGCACGACCGCCCCGAGCGTAACCCCGTCATACAGACCGGCCACACTGACGCCGTCCGCCGGCCCGGGGTGGGGAAGGGATATCAGGTTTCTCAGAACCGTCGTCACGGCCGCGACTGTCTGTGTCGCGACGTCCAGCTTCTGAAGGCTGCTCATGTCCGCATCGCTCAGCGCCAGGCCCCTGACACATGTCTCGACGGCCTGCTGGGCGTGAACAAGATCCTCACAGGCCGCGTCCAGAAGACACGCCATTCTCGCCACGGCCTCATGCATCGTAATGTTCGGGGTGCCGTCCGGGGTGGCACCCGGGGTGGTGTGTGGGCCCGGTGCCCGCATCGTGGCGGAATCTGTTTCCATCTTCAGTCTTTCTCCGCGCCCTGACGGTCAGAACAGTTCGACGCCCGAGCCGGCTTCCCGCGCCCATTTCCGTTCGGCTTCGGCCTCTCGCCGGCTGTACGCTTCTTCCTGATGCCCGACAGTCCTGGCATCGTGGACCAGGTTCTGCTGCGCCCGTCCGGTCGCGGGCCAGAACCTGACCCGCCGGGCCTGGCTGCCGCCCAGGCTGTGCGAAACGCAATGCAGCCCTTCTTCCGCCAGATATCGCAGGACGAAGCGGCTGTTCTCCTGCCCGATATGCCCCAGCGACGGAATGATGGCCGCGCCGCCAAATGCCTTGCATTGCAGCCGATCGAGGCTCCCGCCTGCTTTGAGAATCCCGTTGACAAGCTTCTCCATCGCATTGACGCCGAAACGCATGGCCGTTCCGCCATGGCCGTCATCTCCATCGGGCAGCAGAAAATGGTTCATGCCGCCGACGCCGGCCACCGGATCGAACATGCAGACCGAGACGCATGAGCCGAGAAGGGTAACCAGAAGAGTCGACGGATCGTCCGAGACGACCACTTCGCCCTGTACGACCGTCGTGATTGTCGATATGTCCGTCACGTTATGGGCCCGAACACCTTTTCAAGCACCTCCCGCAGTTTTGCGACGGTATAAGGCTTGGCAAGAAAATTATTGACCCCGGCCTTGACGGCTTCCTGAACGAGGTCCCGGCTGGCCTCGCTGGTCAGGATGATGAACGCGACTTTCTGCGTCTTCGGGTTGCCGCGGACGGCACGCAGCAGGGCCAGCCCGTCCATGACGGGCATGTTGAAATCGGAAATCACGAGATGCGTCGGATTCTGGTCGAGATATTCGACGGCTTCCCTGCCGTCCTTCCTCTGCGCGATGTGCGCGAAGCCGATCTGCATCAGGCTGTTGGCCAAGATCTGCCGGATGGACGATTGGTCGTCAACGATCAGCGCCCTGATCTGTGAAGCCGCTGGCATAGTCTCCTCCTCATTTCCCATCCAGATCCGGCCAGTCCGCCGGCGTCGATCGCGATCTACGGTTGCCCGGTGCCGAAGCCCCGTCCGATCGGCCGGACACGGCGCGGACAGGCCAAGGCAACGAGACAGAGAAATACCAGTAAGCCAATGGAATCGGGCGTCGTCCTGGGGTCATGTCAGCGCGCGGGCCGTCATGGCGGCGGCACTGATCTGGTCAAGAGAGACGATCCGGGATGCCGCCCCGATTTCGGCGGCGACCCGCGGCATTCCATAGACGACCGAAGACGCCTTGTCTTGTGCAATCGTCTGGGCTCCGGCCCGGTGCATGGCCAGGAGACCTGCCGCGCCATCCTGCCCCATGCCGGTCAGGATAATGCCCAGCGCATCATTGCCGACCTGCTTCGCAATGGAATCGAACAGGACGTCGACAGACGGGCAGTGGCCGTTCACCGGCGCCGATTTCAGGAACGTCGTCATGCATCGGCCGTCGCGCCGTTCCACGGCCACGTGCCGGTCGCCTCCCGGCGCAATCCTGACGCAGCCCGGGGCCAGTATTTCGCCGTCCCTGGCCTCGCGGATGGACAGCGCCTCGATCTTCTGGTCCAGCCTCTTGGCGAAACTGGCGGTAAACAAAGCCGGCATATGTTGGCAGACGATGATCGGGGGGCTCTGTCGCGGAAAACCCGCAAGCACCAGCTCCAGCGCCTCCACCCCGCCCGTCGAGGCCCCGATCGCCACCAGTTCGAACCAATGGGCCCAGCTTCTCTGCACGTCCGGCACGCTGTTCGGATCGCGGCGCCGCGGCTTGGCGGCAGGATCGGATTGCGCGGCCAGCCGAACGAGACGCGCCAGGCCCGCAAACGCATCCGTCCCGACCACCGAAGCCGGTTTCGCGAAGCAGTCGAACGCGCCCATCTGCAAGGCGGTGATCGCCGTATCGGCCCCCCGGGCCGTCAGGCTGGAAACCATGACGACCGGAATCGGACGCAGCCTCATGATCTTGTCGAGAAACTGCAGGCCATTCATGCCGGGCATCTCGACATCGAGCGTAATGACGTCCGGCTGGTCCTTGATGATCAGGTCCCTGGCCTCGATCGGGTTCGCCGCTTCGCCACAGATGACGATATCGGGATACTGCTCGAAGGATCTCCGTATCAGTGCCCTTATCGTTCGTGAGTCGTCGACCACCAGAACCCTTACCGGCTTCTCCAACGCTCAGTCGTCCTTTTCGTAGATGGTCGGGGCCACCTGCGTCAGCCCGCATTGGGTTGCGCAAGATACGCGTTCGGAATGGCCCACATACAGAAAGCCGCCCGGTTCCAGCCTGTCGGACAGGCGCTGCCACAGACGCTCACGCGTCGCCTCGTCGAAATAGATGACGACGTTCCGGCAGAAAATGGCCGAAAACGTCCCCCTGATCGGCCAGGAGGCATTGAGGTTGAGCACGCGGAACGCAGGAAGGCGGCCGATCGGGCCGGCAAAACGGTAATCGCCGTCGCCGCACGACTCCATGAACTGGGCTTTCCGCGCCGCGGGTATGCCCTCCGTTTCCTCATCCGGGTAGACGCCGCCCGCGGCCCGCGCGACCACGTCGGCATTGATGTCGGTCGCGAGAATGCGCATGTCATGCGCCGCCGCGTCCGGAAATGCCGTCATGATGGACATGGCGATGCTCCAGGGTTCCTGCCCCGTGGAGCACGCCGCCGACCACACCCTTCCGCGCCCGCCCGCGGCGATGTTCGCGGCAAGGCGAGGGACGACGACGGTTTCGAGATGCTCGAAATGCTTCTTTTCCCGAAAGAAGCTCGTGACATTCGTGGTCAGGGCATAGACCAGCTTCTCCATCTCGCCTTCGCCGCCCGGCGCCTGCACGAAATCCAGATAGGTCCGGAACGAGGCGTGGCCAAGCTCCCGAACCCTGCGCGAGACGCGCGAATACACCAATGCGCGCTTGGTCGCAGGAAGATGGATGCCCGCCTGCGCCTGCGCGATCCGCTGTACCCTCTGGAAATCGGTATCCGTATAATCGGACTCGCCGACCGGCGTCAGGCCGTTCATGCGGAAACCGTATCCCCGACCAGTTGTCCGACCACGGTTTCAAGGCGAAGGACGCCGATCATCCGGTTGTCGACCAGCACCAGCCCCCCAAGGCTGCTGCCGTCATCGGATACGCTCTGCACGTCGCCAAGGTCGATGTCCGCCATGTCGATGACGCGATCGACCAGCAGCCCGCATACGACGCCGCCTTGCGACTCGACGAAGACCACGACGCGGCGCGGATTGTCGGCCTGCGGCGGCACGTTCAGATAGACCGCCAGATCGATCACCGTCAGGATGACGCCGCGCAGATTGATGGCCCCGCAGACATAGGGCGGGGCGAACGGCAGGGTCGTCGTCTTCTCGAATCCCCGGATTTCACGAACGCTCAGGATCGGAATGCAATATTCCTGCTCCCCTATGGCGAACATGATCATCTTGACGATCGTGGCGTCAGCAACCTCTGTCTGTTCCGTCATGTCCGGTTTCCTGCCTCGCTACCGATTATCGGCATGATGTCGCTACGCCGCCAGCCCCGCGCGGATGCGCGCGGGCTTGTTGTCGAGATGCCCGACGGCGGACGCAATCAATGCCGGAGCGTCGAGGATCAGGGAAACGCTGCCGTCGCCCAGAATGGTTGCCGCCGACACGCCGAATATCTGCCGGTAGTTGTTCTCTATGCTTTTGATGACGACCTGGGTCTGGTCGCGAATCTCCTCCACGACCAGGGCGGCCCGCGCCCCCGACTCGTTCTCGACGACAAGGATGATCGCATCGTCCGGCGAACCCGCCGGCGGAGAGTCCGACAGGCCCAGCGCCGCGGCCAGCGGGATCAGCGGCATGCAGTCGCCGCGGATCGAAATGACGTTGCTGCCGTCGGGCAGGGCGTAAATATCCCGGCGCTTGATCATCATGGTCTCGATCACGGCCGAGATCGGAACGATCATGGTCGAACCGCCGGCGACGATCACCATGCCGTCGAGAATGGCCAATGTCAGCGGAAGGCTCAGGCTGAACGTGGTCCCTTTCCCCGGGACACTGTGAATCGCGACCCTGCCGCCAAGGCTCAGGATCGCCTGTTTGACGACGTCCATGCCCACGCCCCGGCCCGAAAGGTCGGACACCGCCTCCGCTGTCGAGAAGCCCGGCGCGAAGATCAGGTTGTTGATCTCGTCGTCGGTCAGCACCGCGTCCGGCGCGACGATGTTCCGCCTGATCGCCGTCTCGAGCACGCGCGCGCGATCGATCCCGCCGCCATCGTCCCCGATCGTGATCAGGATCCGGCCCGAGCGGTGCTCCGCGGTCAGCCGGATATGGCCCTCCGCGGGCTTGCCGGCCGCGATTCGGTCTTCCTTCTTTTCGATGCCATGATCGACGGCATTGCGCAGCATATGGGTCAGCGGGTCCGTCAGCTTCTCGACCAGCGTCCGGTCGACTTCCGTCTCCTCGCCCGCAAGCGTCAGGACCACCTCCTTGCCGGTCATCGAGCACGCTTCGCGCACCACGCGCTGCATGCGCTGGAACACGCCGCGCACTGGCTGCGCCCGGATCGCCATGACGGCGTCCTGGATATCCCGCGTCAGGGACTGCATGCTGCCGATACTCTGGACCAGTTCCTGCTGCGTCGCGCTGTCGCCATGGCGGGACAGGGATTCGATGGCCGCCTGGGCAATCACCAGCTCGCCGACAAGATCCATCAGATCGTCGATCCGGTGGAGATCGACACGGATCGAAGCCTGCTCGGGCTTGCGGGCCGGCGCCGGACCAGCCGCGGCGGGCGCAACCGCC